>CAJKBW010000037.1 GCA_905198295.1 uncultured Oscillospiraceae bacterium
CCGGGACGAGGAAAACGACTGCACCCTTCCCGATACCATCTTCCGCTATTGCGATGCGGTGGGGATTATGGCTTACAGCGATACGGCGGAGGGGCAGTACCGGGTCGTCATGCCGAATGTGGAAGCGGCGAAAAAGGCTGGAAAACACCTGATGATCGGCTGTGAGACGATGAATCTGGACGAGGCCCGGCGTGAAGACGGCAATTGCGCTATTTCCTATTTTGAAGAGGGCAAAATTTACATGTACCGGTGCCTGGAGGAGATCAAACACAGGGTGGAGGAAACCTACGACGCGTTCGGTTTTGCCATTCACGATGCGAAGCGGTGGATCGCCCTGCAGCCTCATGTGCTTCCGGAATATGCGGAGGTGTATGGCAAATGAATCCACTGAGTAACGCGGATCGCCTTGCGGCGATTGCCGCAGAGATTGCGGCGGGCGGCCGGAAGGATACGGCGCTGCCCGGCCAGGCCTGGTTTATCGGCAATGACGAAATCCTGACTTTTCCCCGGGATGACGGCGACTGCCGTTATCCTTATGGGAGCGGCGGCTTCAATTTCTGGGCGTATACCTCCGGCTATATGCACAGCAACGAGGGGATTTTCTCCCCATTTCTGCGCAGTGCGGAGGGGCAGGAACCGAAAATCTGCTGGTTTGCGGCGTTGAATACGCCGGAGGGAACCAGACGAATCATTCCGCTGCTGGCGGTTCCGGAAGTACAGGATGACGCCCTGCGCTATACGGTATTCAACAAATCCTTTGTCACCTACGTGACGGAGATCGATGGCCTGCGCTTCAGTGTGCGGATTTATGTGGCAGAGGACCGTACGGTCCGTTTTACGCTGGGAGTCCGGAATTTAACACAAAAAGAAATCGATTTCTGCCTTTCCTCTTATCTCAACCCGTTCCTGCTGCACGATGTGTTTGAAAACGGAGAAAACCGCTGGTTCCGTGAGGTGAATGTCCTGAACGGCGAACCGCTGCCGGATTTTGTGGTGCGGTGCAACGAAAGCATCAGCCGTACCAGGCAGGTATCCAATTATGGGGTGTTCACCCGCACGATATCGCTGTATGACGGGGCGTCGCTGACCGGCCATGAGGAAACCACTTCCCGGGCGGCTTATGTCGGCGGGACAAGAGCCAGTCTTCACCGGCCCCGCGGTGTGATGGCAGGCAGTTTCGGCCCCGCCTGTCATGTGACGACCTTTACGGAGGTCGGCATCTGCGGCGATCTGCAGTGGCTCAGGCTTCCGGCCGGGGCCAGTCTGCGGGAGGATGCCGCTTTTGCCTATCGCGTGCATTGTGAAGATGCGTCAAGTGTGGAGGCAATGCGGAAACTTCGTCCGGCGCCGGAGGCATTCGATACTGAGCTGGAGGAGCTGCTGCACGCTGAAGAGGAAAAAAGCGGCGGCCTGAAGCTCACCTTTGCGGATGGGGAGAAAGCTGCCCTTTCTGCCCCGGTGATGAACGCCTTTTTCGGTCAACTGAAAAAGCAGGTGGAATTCTGCGCCACTATCAAGGGCTACATTCAGCTGAGCACCAGCTCGCTGATCGGGATCCGGGACGTGTTTCAGGCACTGGAAGCGTATATGCTCTGGCAGCCCGAGGCCGCCCGCGATAAGATGCTGGAGGCGCTGAGCTTTACCGATCCTTCCGGCCGCTGCCCGCGGCAGTATGCCCTGCCTGTCCGGGAAGGCGCGGCTCCGGCGATGGATCTGCGGCCATTCATCGATCAGGGCGTGTGGGTGATTTCCACCATCGTGACCTACTTGAAATTAACCGGTGATTTTGCTTTCCTCCAGGAAGTCTGCGGTTACTACGAAATCGTGGACGAGAAAAAGCGTCTGGTCCGGAAAAGCGATGAAAGAGACACAGTGCTCGAGCATATGCTGCGGATCATGGGATGGCTGCTGGACAAGACCGATCCGGTTACCGGCTGCATCCGTGTGCTGTTCGGTGACTGGAACGATGCGCTGGACGGGCTGGGCACCAGCCGTGATCCGTCGAAGGAATACGGCAGTGGCGTGTCGGTGATGGCCGCCGCGCAGGTTTGGCAGAATCTCAACGAGATGATGGAGCTGCTTTCCCTGCTGGACGCCGATCGGTATTCCGATACCATCACCGATTATTCCGAGCGGGCGGACCGTCTGGCAGCCGGGCTGAAGAAATACGGTGTGGTCTATCACGAGGGACATGCCCGCATCAGTCACGGCTGGGGAGACGGTATTGCCTATCACGTGGCCGGCTGGAACGATCCGGACGGCAAGGCGCGCCGCAGCTTGACCTCCAACGCTTTCTGGGTGCTGAGCGGACTTTACGACCGTGATCCCAGCCTGTCTGCGGTTATCAAAAACGACATTTTGGCGCTGGATTCCAAGTACGGGCTGAAAACCTTCGATCCCCATTTTGAACCGGACGCCAAGGGCGTGGGACGGATTCCCAAGTTGCCTGCCGGCACGGCGGAAAACGGTGCGCCGTATATCCATGCCTCTATGTTCGGTATTATGGCGCTGTTCCGCATGGGTTGTGCCGAAGAAGCCTGGCGGGAACTGTTCAAATCGCTGCCCATGACCCACGAGACGGTGTCCGTCTCCCCGTATGTTATGCCGAACTCTTACGGCTGCAATTCGGAAAAGAACATTGACGGGCAGTCGATGATGGACTGGCAGACCGGCAGCTCAAATGTGGCGCTGAAAACATTGGTGCGCTATGTGGCGGGGGTTTCGCCCGAATATGACGGCGTATGGATCCAGCCCGCTGCTTACTGTCCCTTTGGCGGATTTACAGCTGAATTCCCGGTCAAGGGCGCGGTTCTCAAGGTCAGCTATCGGAAAACCGGTGTGTCGGAGAGGCACTTCATGGTGGACGGACAGCCGGCCAAGGGACAGTATAACGAAAGCATGAAGCTGTGCCGTCTATGGATTCCTGCCGACCGACTCAACGGCACGGTAGAGGTTACGGTAGAAGACTGAGGGCGCGTACCCGCGTGAGAAAGGAGCAGGAGGTTCAATGATTCAATTCGGAACGGGCGGCTGGCGTGCCGTAATCGGCGACGGTTTCACCAAGGCGAATGTTCAGCTGCTGACGGCGGCGCTGGCACGGAAAATGAAGGACGAAGGGGCGGATTCCGCCGGCTTTGTCGTTGGATATGACCGGCGCTTTCTGTCGGTGGAGGCGGCCCGCTGGGCGGCGGAGGTGATGGCGGGGGAAGGTATTCCCTGCAAGCTGGTCAACCGGGAGGCGCCCACACCGCTGATTATGTTCACGGTCAAGTATTATGAAATGCATTACGGGATGGCCGTTACCGCCAGCCATAACCCCGCAATTTACAACGGGATCAAGGTGTTCATCAAGGGCGGGCGGGACGCGGATGAAACGGTTACGGCGGATATCGAGCGGTATATCGCCGCTGTTGACCCTGCATCCATTCATCCGGTTCCCTATGAACAGGCGCTGGCCGAAGGTCTGGTGGAGGAGATCAATCCGCAGAATCCTTATCTCGATTCCATCATCCGCGGGATCAATATGGATGCGATCCGCAGCCGGGAGCTGAAAATTATCCTGGACCCGATGTATGGCGTGTCCAAAACCAGTCTGCAGACCATTCTGCTGACGGCCCGGTGTGATGTGGACGTAATCCATGACCGGCACGATACGCTTTTTGGCGGACGTCTGCCGGCACCCAATATGGAAACGCTGGGCACCCTGCGCAACACAGTACTCGAGCGCAGGGCGGATATCGGCATTGCCACCGACGGCGACGCCGACCGGCTGGGAATTATCGACGACAAGGGCGAGTTTGTGCACCCGAATCAGATTCTGGTTATCCTGTATTATTACTTGCTGAAATACAAGGGCTGGCACGGGCCGGCGGTGCGGAATATCGCCACCACCCATCTCCTCGACAAGGTGGCTGCGGCGTTTGGTGAGCAGTGCTACGAGGTGCCGGTCGGCTTCAAGCATATTTCCGCCAAGATGCTGGAGACCAATGCGGTGATCGGCGGCGAATCTTCCGGCGGGCTGACCGTGCGCGGCCACATCCAGGGCAAGGACGGCATTTATGCAGCCTCCCTGCTGGTGGAGATGCTCGCGGTGACCGGCAAAAAGCTGTCGGAAATTTACGGGGAAATTGTCCGCGAATACGGATGTCTGGTGATGGCGGAGCGGGATTACCGCTTTTCTCCGCAGCGCAAGACGGAGATTGTGAAACTGCTCATGGAGGACAAAAAACTGCCGGAGTTCCCCTGTGAAACTCTTAAGGTGTCTTATCTAGATGGCTGTAAGGTGTATTTTCAGAACGGCGGCTGGATTATTGCCCGTTTTTCGGGTACGGAGCCTCTTATCCGCATTTTCTGCGAGATGGAGGACGGTGCGCAGGCCGAAAATATCTGCGATATTATGAAAGCTTTTCTGGGGCTGTAAAAAACGGAAAGGAAGCGGATCGGCTTGTCCACGCAGGAACAAACGCTGTTTACCCATGTCCG
The DNA here is from genome assembly GCA_905198295.1 of uncultured Oscillospiraceae bacterium. Taxonomy (GTDB): domain Bacteria; phylum Bacillota; class Clostridia; order Oscillospirales; family Acutalibacteraceae; genus UMGS1591. The sequence goes on from CAJKBW010000037.1 coordinate 4,483, forward strand.
GCTGGTGACGCCGGAACGGCTCCTGGAGGAGCGGGCGGTGCTGGTCAGGGGAAACCGGATTGCCGGCGTTTATCCGTCGGCCGGTGTCCCGGCGGTGGATGCGCGGGTCATCGACGGCAGGAACAGGTATCTGGCACCGGGTTTTATCGATATGCATTGCCACGGCGGCGGCGGACATGATTTTATGGATGCCACGCCGGAGGCATTTATCGGTGCGGCTGAAACCCATGCACGGTATGGTACAGCCACGCTGCTGCCCACCACCCTGGCGGGAGACGATGAGGATCTGAAAAAGACCTTTGAAGCGTTCCGACAGGTAAAGAAAATCCGTCATCGGGGAGCAAACATGCCGGGCATGCACCTGGAAGGGCCGTACTTTTCAGCGGAATACAAGGGAGCGCAGGATGAGAAGTATCTGCGGAACCCGGAGCCCACAGACTACCGGCGGATCGCCGCATGGGCAGACGGAGCCATACTGCGCTGGAGTGCGGCGCCTGAGCTGCCGGGTGCAGGTGAATTTGGCGCCTTTCTGCGGGAGGAGGGGATCGTTCCCTCGATCGCGCATACCTCCGCCACCTATGATGATGTGCTGGAGGCTTACGAAAACGGCTATCATCTGATCACGCATCTGTACAGCGGAATGTCCACCATCACCCGCGATAAAGGTTTTCGTGTGCCGGGTGTGGTGGAGAGCGCCTACCTGATCGACGGAATGCGGGCGGAATTGATCGCCGACGGCTGTCATCTGCCCGCGGCGCTGCTGCGGCTGGCCTATAAAGGAAAAGGTGCGGAAAATCTGGTGCTGGTTACCGATGCCATGCGTGGTGCGGGCATGCCCGAAGGGGAAAGCCTTCTGGGCAGCCTGCGTCACGGTCAGCAGGTATTTGTGGAAAACGGAGTCGCTTATATGCCCGACCGCTCCTGTTTCGCTGGCAGCGTATGCACCGCTGACCGGCTGGTCCGCACGATGGTGCAGCAGGCGGGCGTGCCGCTGTGCGAGGCGGTGCGGATGATCACTGCGACGCCGGCTGCGGTTATGGGTTGGAGCCGGAAGGGAACGATAGCTGCCGGGATGGATGCGGATCTGGTGTTGTTTGATGAGAAGATCCACGTCAGTCTGACCATGACGGAAGGACGCGTGATATACCAAGAGGACGAGACAAAGGAGAATAGAGCATGATTCTGGAACGAAAGGCGGGCAGGCTGCTGGTAAAGGCCTGCGAGACCCGCCGTGAGCTGGGACAGACGGCGGCCGAGGAAGCGGCACAGGCACTGCGGGAGGTTATTGCCGTGAAGGGCGGCTGCAACGTGATTTTTGCCGCTGCTCCGTCACAGAACGAATTCCTGGAAGCCCTCTGCCGGGCAGACGTGGACTGGGATAAGGTCAGCGCCTTTCATATGGATGAATACATCGGTCTGCCCGAAGAAGCCCCGCAGCGGTTCGGCAATTTCCTGCGGAAGGCCGTGTTTGAACGGGTTCCGTTCCGGCAGGTGGAATATATCCGTGGAAACGCCGAGGACATTGACGGGGAGATCGCCCGTTATACCGCTCTGCTGCGGGATAATCCGCCCGATCTCGTATTCATGGGGATCGGGGAAAACGGCCACATCGCTTTCAATGACCCACATGTGGCGCATTTTGACGATACAGAGAAAATGCGGGCGGTGGCGCTGGATGAGGTGTGCCGCAGGCAGCAGGTGAATGATGGCTGTTTTGCTTCTCTGGAAGCGGTGCCGACCCACGCATTGACCTTAACGGTGCCGACTCTGGTTTCTGCCTCGCGGCTGTTCTGTATGGTACCGGGGAAAACCAAAGCCGATGCCGTAGGAAAAACCGTACTGGGGGAGATCCGCGAAACGCTGCCGGCGTCGATTCTGCGGATGCATCCGGATGCGGTGCTGTATATCGATCGGGACAGCGGCCGGGATGTGCTGGCCGCCTGGGAATAATATAAAACCGGGACGCTGTATGAGACATTTACGGCGTCCCGTTTCTTTTGCTGAAAGGAGCGAAGAACTGTGCCTATGGGACATAGCTGTGCGGCGGTAGAAAAGACGAATCCATGCCGTGGTTTCCCCAGGCTTGACCAAAGCAGGAATCGTGCCGTTTTTCCGGCGGCCCGGTAAAGGCACGGCAAACGCGCCGTACGGTTGTGCCAAGGAATGCTGCGCTGGAAGAGAACGTGTTTTCCTTTTATTGTAACAGTTTAAGAAACGCTGTCAAAAGGAGGGCAGAAACGGTAAACCAAATTTAGAATGAAAGCGAAAGGAGAGAGATAGGTGACACATGGGCATCCCGACCGTGCCGTATACGATCTGAGCGGTTCGCCGCAGACCAATGTGGATTATGCGGTCATGGCGGAGCACCTGGTGTTGGGCGTGTTTGAACTGGGCTACTGGATGTTTGGATTTGACGATTATCTGTATCGTCTGGCCGAGGAACCGGAACTGGTGCATGCGTTTTCCCGGCGTGTTCTGGATTACCAGAAAAAGATGATGGAGATATCTACTATGGTGCGCTCGGGCGGTATATCGACTGTACAACCTCAGGCGACGACTTCGGCACGCAGACCGGTCCCTTCATGAGCAATGCGATGTTTGACGAATTTATCCGTCCCTGCCTGAAGGAGCGTATCGCCTATACCAAATGCTACACCGACGCGTTTTACAAGCACCATACCTGCGGATCGGTGTATACCTTTATCCCGGCCATGATTGACTGCGGTGTGGACATATTGAATCCGGTCCAGCCGGGCGTTTATCAGATGGAATGTGAACGCCTGAAGGCGGATTTCGGCGATCGTCTGGCTTTTTGGGGCGGCTTGGATACCCAGCATCTGCTGCCGGGGGGAGCGAGCAGGATGTCCGGGATGCCGTGGGGCATATCCTCTCGGTTATGGATCGCGGCGGCGGCTATATTCTATCTCCAGTGCATACGATTCGGTACGATGTCCCCGCCGGGAACGTGATTGCCATTTATCGGGGGGCCGACGACTATTATGCGGCAAAGCATTGAATTTCAGCGGAATATGGTATCCAATGGACGGGGAGCGCGAAAAGGTGCTCCCCGTCTCTGTTTTATTTCTGCGGGCGGCTGCGAAAGGGGCGTTATCCTAACGTGCTCTTCAGGGGGCGACCGCATAAAACGGACGGCAACGGGTGAAAATGAACAGGAGAGCGTTTGCGGTAAACATCCGATGTAGGACGGTAAGCCGTGCCAGGAGGAATCCTGCCATGATAAAAAAGCGTATTTTGTTTCTGACCACCACGCGGGACTTTCTGGGAAAGTTTGAGCAGGGCAATGTAAAGATCCTGCAGAACAAGGGGTTTGAAGTGCATTATGCCGCCAATATGCAGGAGCCTCACTATCCGATTGACGAGGAAAAACTGAAAGCTCTCGGTGTACAGATTCATCCGATTGCCATCGCCCGATCGCCGTTCCTGTTTACCGACAATGAAAAGGCATTGCGGCAGATCCTTCAGCTGATCCGGCGTTATCATATCCAGGCCATTCACTGTCATACGCCGGTGGGCGGACTGCTTGGCCGTCTGGCCGGGGAGCTGTGCCGCGAGCAAGGGGTGGTTGTGGTGTATACCGCGCATGGCTTCCATTTTTACAAAGGGGCACCGGCGGTAAACCAGCTGGTGTATTATCCGGTGGAAAAGCAGCTTGCACGGTACACCGATATCCTGATTGTCATCAATGAGGAGGATTACCGCTGTGCCAGAAAATTCCGGCTTAAGCGCGGCGGGCATCTGTATAAGATTCCCGGCGAAGGGCTGGATACCGCCCGGTTCCGCCCCTTGCCGGAGAGCGAACGCAAACGGCTGCGCAATGAGCTTGGTATTGCCGAGGAGGCCTTCTTTCTGGTATCGGTCGGTGAGCTCAACGAAAACAAAAATCACGGGATCGTACTGGAAGCCCTGGAGAAGCTGCGGCAGCAGCAAAAGGGCGGTCCGCCGATTCACTACGGCATCTGCGGGGACGGTTTTCTGCGGGCGCGTCTGGAGACGCGCATCCGGGAGTTAGGACTTGCCGACATGGTGACCCTGTATGGCTACTGCACGAATGTGCCGGAGATTCTCGGCTGTGCGGATGCCTCGGTTTTTCCCTCACGCCGGGAGGGACTCGGCATGGCGGGTCTGGAATCCCTGGCTATGGGTGTACCGGTGATCGCGGCGGACAATCGCGGCACGCGGGAATATATGGAGCACGGCAAAAATGGTTATGTCTGCCGCTTTGATGATGTGGATGGCTTTGCCCGCGGCATCGAGGTGCTGTGGGAGCTGTCCCCACAGGCCCGGGCGGCGATGGCAGTACACTGCCGCGACACCGTCCGGCCGTTCGATAAACGCTACGCCGGCGCGCTGATGCAGCGGGTTTATGCCGATGTGGAAAGACGGATAGGAGAGGCGGAGCATGAAAAACAGCGTATCGGTCAGCATCATTATGGGCGTGTATAATCCCCGTAATCCGGTGCGTTTTCTGCGTGCGGTTCACTCCATTATCGGGCAGAGTCTGACCGACTGGGAGCTGCTGCTGTGTGACGACGGTTCGGATGCGGCACATACCGCCGTGATTCGGCGGGCGGCACGCCTGGACAGCCGTATCCGTATTCTGCGCACAGAAGAGAACCGGGGACTGGCCTATGCGCTCAATAACGGCATACGGCACGCTGCGGGAGAGTTTATTGCCCGGATGGATGACGACGACCTGTCGGAGCCGGACCGGCTGCGTATCCAGGCGGCGTTCCTGCGCAGCCATCCGCACTATCAATGGGTGGGATCGAATGCGCAGCTGATCGACGATTACGGCGTGTGGGGGGTTCAGCGGATGCCGGAAAGGCCGCAGGCAAAGGACTTTCTTTTCAATTCCCCGTTCATCCATCCCACGGTCATGTTCCGCCGGCAGACACTGGTGTGCAGCGGCGGCTACTGCACGGCGGAAGAGGTGCGGCAGTGCGAGGATTACGAGCTGTTTATGCGGCTGTATCACAGGGGATTCCGCGGCTATAATTTTCAGGAGCCGCTGCTGCAGTACCGGGAGGATTATGCGGCGCACAAAAAACGCACCTACCGGCGGCGGATCCGTGAGATGAAGGTGCGGTATCACGGGTTTAAAGCGCTGGGATTGCTCGACGGTGCGACATTCGCCTATGTGCTTAAGCCGCTGGCGGTCGGCGCCGTACCGGCGCCGGTGCACCATTACATCAACCGGCGTCTCAAGCGGCGGGAATAGGGGGGAGCCGGTTGACGGACACGGCACGACAGGGAAGATACCGGGAGGCTCTGCGGAAAAGCCCGCGGCTTTTCCGACCGGCTGAGGCACTGCCCCCGGAGACGGATGTCATCGGACAGGTGAGCCGGTATGTTCTGGCGCCGGTGCTTGGCGTATTTGCGGAATGGATACTCGCGCAGGCGCAGCGGGACGGCAGACAGCGGCTGTATTTTCTGGCGCGGGACGGTTATCTGCCCTTTCAGGCGGTACGGCTGCTGTGCGAAAAGAGGGGCCTGCCGATCGAGTGCCGCTACCTGAGCTGTTCGCGGTATTCGCTGCGTGTCCCGCTGTTTCACCGGCTCCCGCGGGAGGAAACGCTCGATTACCTCTGCCGGCCGGGTGTCGATGTCACGCAGAACAAAATCCTTGCCCGGGCGGGGCTCAGCCGCCGGGAGATTGATACCATCCGGGAAACCCTTTCGCCGGGGGAATCCGGAGAAACGCGTCTCACCCGTGAAGGGCTTGAACGGATACGCCGGACGCTGTCGGGCTGCACGATTTTCTGGAACGGCCTGGAGCGGCATTCCCGGCTTGCGCTGCCGGGAATGACTGGCTATCTCCGGCAGGAGGGGTTACTGGATGGAGTGCCGGATGCTGTGGTGGACAGCGGATGGGTGGGCTCGATGCAGAAAATGCTCGGCAGTGCACTGGAGCTGCTCGGCCGCACCCGCCCGCTCACCGGTTATTACTGGGGACTGTATTCGCTGCCGAACGGCGTGCGGCGGTCGGATTACCACAGCTGTTTTTTTACTCCGGAGGGCGGATTGCGGGAAAAAGTGTTTTTCTGCAACAGTCTGTTTGAGGCTGTTTTTACCGCTCCGCACGGAATGACCCTCGCCTATCGGCAGGAGGACGGCCGGTTTGTGCCGTGTTATGCGCCAACAGCAGAATCCCGGAAGGCTTTTATCTGCCGGCTGGAGGGGCTGCTGCTGCCGTATATCGCGCGGCTGGCAGAAGAGGCTGCACCGGACGAAGAGCAGCAGCGCGCGGAACACGAAACGGTGCAGAAGCTGCTCGCCCGCTTTATGGGGACGCCGGATCGGGCAGAGGCGGAGGCTTTCGGAAGCCTGCCCTTTTCGGATGATGTTCTCGAAGAGGCAGGGCGGCAGATCGCGTCGCCGCTGACCGAGGCGGAGCTGACGGCAAACCATGTGTTCAGCCGTGCATTGGCGGCGGCCGGTGCGAAAAGCCATCATTTGCGGGAGAGCGCCTGGTATGAGGGCAGCGCCGTGCGCTTCAGCCGGATGCCGCGCCGGCATCTGCGGCAGTACAGGCTGTATCAGCTTTTGCGGCATCTGTACAAGATAAGCGTAAATCGGATGAAAGGATGTGAATGAGCCGATGGACAGACGGGAGAACCGGCAGTATGCCTTCGTCATCCGGCAGCTGACCAGCCGGGAAATCAAACGGAAGTATGCCCGTTCCTATCTGGGAATTGTGTGGAGCGTGCTCAATCCCCTGCTGTCGATGGCGGTCCTTTCGCTGATTTTTTCCCAGCTGTTCCGCCGCTCGATCGAAAACTACCCGATTTATTATCTGACCGGCTACATCCTCTGGCAGATGTTTACCGGTGCCACCACCGCCGCGATGACGACGCTTGTGGACAACAAGCCGCTGCTGCTGAAGGTGAAGTTCCCGATGGACCTGTTTGTCCTCACCAGAGTATATACCGCGCTGATCAATCTCGGGTATTCGCTGGCGGCGTATGTCGTCATGCTGGCGGTCTTCCGGATTGCGCCCAAATGGACGATGCTGCTGTCTCCGGTTATCATCCTGCTGCTGTTCCTGTTTTCGCTGGGCATCGCCTATATGCTGGCGGCGGCCTATGTGTTTTTTGGGGATGTGAAGCATCTGTATACAGTGGTGCTGACCCTGTGGATGTACTGTTCCGCTATCTTTTATCCGGTGGAGCAGCTGCAGGGCTTTATCCGGCTGGTAATTCAGGTCAATCCGCTGTATGTGTACATCCACTGCATGCGTGGGGCGGTGATGACCGGGGAACTACCGGGGATGATCGAGTGGGTGCAGATGGTGCTCTGGGGTGCCGGAATCTGCCTGCTCGGTGTCGTGGTATTCCGGAAAAAACGCAACAGCATCATGCAGCGCTTATGAGGGAGGCGGCCATGCGGCAACAGAGTACGGATAGCCTGCCGACGGCGGGCACCGATATTGCGGTTGAACACATAACCATGGAATTCCGCCGGGCGAAGGATGAAGCGGCCAGCATCAAGGAATGGATGGTGCGTTCCCTGCGCAGACAGCAGCGATATGAGCGGTTTCGCGCGCTCGACGACGTGAGCTTTCATGTGGGACGGGGTGAGGTGGCGGGCATCGTCGGCACCAACGGTTCGGGCAAGAGCACGCTGCTCAAAATCATATCCGGCGCGCTGATTCCGACGAGCGGGCGTGTGCTGGTGGACCGGCGGAAGGTACAGCTGCTCACGCTGGGCACCGGCTTTGACCCGGAGCTGACCGGCCGGGAAAACGTTTATCTCAACGGGGCGATCATCGGCTATACCAAAGCGTTTATCGATGCGCATTACCCGGAAATTGTCCGTTTTGCGGAGCTGGAGGGTTTTATGGAGGAAAAGGTGCGAAACTATTCCTCCGGTATGGTGTCGCGGCTGGGGTTTGCCATCGCGACCGTCCGGGATGCGCCGGAAATCCTCATTCTTGACGAGGTGCTCAGCGTGGGGGACATGTTTTTCCGGAAAAAGAGTGAAAAGCGTATCCGGGAGATGATTCACGGCGGATCCACCGTGCTGATCGTTTCCCATTCTCCGGCGGTCATCCGCGGCAACTGCACCAAGGCGGTCTGGATCGAAAAGGGCCGTCTTCGCGCGGCGGGCGATCCGCAGACGGTGTGCGATGCGTATGAAAAAAGCCGGGACGCATAAGAAGGTGGTTTGCGGATGAAGGAGCGGATTTACCGGCTGCTGATCGGCCGGGTGCCGGGGATCCGGGACCGTTTTTGGAAAAAGCGGCAGCAGGGCGGCGGGCGCGCGGCGGCGCTGCTGTATGCCATATGGTTGAATGTGCAGTATTATCTGCTGTTCCGCCGCAGCCTCGGCGAACCGGCACGCATCCTGTATGAGGATCGCCGTCTGTACAGCGGCGGCAGCGAGTCTTCTTTGTCGGTACGCCAGCCGCCGCAGATGCTTGCCGATGCACTTGCGGCGTACGATGTGATCTCCTTTGATGTATTCGACACCCTCCTGTTCCGGCCGCTGGCCGCCCCTGCCGACCTGTTTGACCTGGTGGGGATGACGCTGCGGTATCCGGGGTTTCGTGCTTTGCGGATACAGGCGGAAAAACAGGTGCGGCAGAGCAGGCAGGCCCACAGCGGGTATGCGGAGGTGACCCTCGAGGAAATCTGGGCGGAGCTATCCCGTGTATCCGGCATACCGGCGGATGAGGGCATCCGGGCGGAATGGACGTGGGAGAGGCGCTGCTGCACCGCGAATTCCTATATGCTGGCGGTAGTACGGGCGCTGCGGGCGAAAGGCAAAACCCTGTGCATCGTATCGGACATGTATCTTGGCCGTGAGCGGATCCGCGCTCTGCTGGACGGCTGCGGCTTCGGCCCCTTCGCAGCGTATTTTGTTTCGGGGGACGAAGGCGTGTCCAAAAGCGGCGGCGGTCTGTATGCGCGGCTGCGCAGTTCCTTTGGTGCGCAGCACACATTTGCGCATGTCGGGGATAACCCTTATGCGGATCAGAAGCAGGCGGCGGCACAGGGAATTGTCGCATTCGGCTGCACGAATGTGCAGCATGCCGGCGGGCGATACCGGCCGCAGGATATGTCCCCGCTTACCGGCAGTTTATACGCCGGCCTGGTCAATGCGCATCTGCACAGCGGACTGGCGGCGTATTCGCGGGAATACGAATACGGCTTTGTGTACGGCGGTCTGTTTGTAACCGGCTATTGCCGGTTCATCCACGCGTATGCCAAAGAGCACCGGCCCGGCCGACTGCTGTTTTTATCCCGGGACGGCGCGGTGCTGCTGGAAGCATACCGGCTGCTGTATCCGGCTGAGGCCGCACACACGGTTTACGCCTACTGGTCACGGCTGGCGGCGGTCAAGCTGACGGCGGATTATTATAAGGCGGACTATTTTCGCCGGTTCATCCGGCACAAGGCCGACCAGGGATTTTCCATCCGGCAGATTGTGGAGGCGATGGAGCTGCCCGACCTGCTGGACGGGCTGTGCCGTGCCGCCGGCGTACGGCCGGAAGAGGAACTGACGCATAAAAACAGCGCGGGAATCGAAGACTATTTCCGGGATGGCTTTGCGCAGATTTGGGAACACTACCGTCAGCAGCGGGAAGCCGGCGGGCGGTATTACAGCGGCTTGCTGCAGGGCTGCCGCTCGGCGGCGGCGGTGGATATCGGTTGGGCAGGGAGCGGCGCCGTGATGCTCGATTACGCCGTCAACCGGCTGTGGGAACTCGACTGCCGCATCACCGGCCTGCTTGCCGGAACAAATACCGCCGCCATGCCGGACGCGGATGCGGCCGAACCGCAGCTGTTCGGCGGGCAGCTGGTCAGCTATTTATATTCTTCACGCGAAAACCGGGATCTCTGGCGGTTTCACGATCCGGCGCAGGGACACAATCTGTACTGGGAACTTCTGCTCGGCGCGCCGGAAGGCAGCCTGAAGGGATTTTATCCGGCGGCGGACGACGGTGTGGAGATCCGGCTGAAGGAAACTCCTGCCGGTGCGGACCGTATACGGGAAATTCACCGAGGCATTCTGGATTTTGTCCGCCTGTTCGCCGAAACCGAGAAACGGCTCGGTCTGACCATACCGATCAGCGGACGGGACGCCTATGCACCGATGCTGCTCGCCGGCAGCCGGAAAAACCGGCGTTTTATGACACCGCTGGAGGGATTGCTGGATGACGCGCATATCGGATAGGCGGAAACGGCCGCTCGTGCTGTACCATGCGGTCAGCTCCTTTCAGCTGCTGGAAGTGATGCTGCACCGCATGCTGGTGCACGAAAACGCGCGTGCGGTGCTGGTGCTGCCGGATTTTATCACCGAAAAATATCCGCAGGTCTGCCGGCTGGCCGCGCGGCAGTGGTTTGACACGGTGGTGCTTTTTCCCTATCTGCGGATTCCGCATGGAGAGGAAGCGGCAGTGCGGGCGGATGTCTGCCGGGCGGCCGAACGGCTGCTGCCGTATGCGCTCACTGACTTCTCACAGATCTATGTAGCGGGTGCACATTTTTATTTTTCGCTGTATCTGTTGGCAAACGGTGTGCCTTTTGCCATGTTTGAGGACGCCGCCGGTATGCTCAGCCGGCCGGAAGTGCTGTATGAAGCGCTGCGGGTGCAGTATCCGCAGCACGCCGAAATTGCCCGGCGGCATGGGCTGTTCGACGGGGAAAACCCGCTTATTCGCCAGGTCATCTGTCTTAAAGAGGTGCAGCGCCGGGATGTATCGGCGGCAAAATACCGGAATTTCTCGGTGGAGGATGCGCTGGAACAGCTGCCGGAGCCAAAACGGCGGCGGTTGATCCGTTTTTTTTCCGGCGGCGCATCCGTACCGGTGCGCAGGCGATTCTGCTCACCCAGCGGTTTGCGTCCCTCGGCATGATGAGCGAACAACAGCAGCAGCGACTGTATGAACGGCTGCGGGACGGTGAACTGAAGGGACAGCGCCTGCTGATCAAAAGGCATCCGGACGATACGCTGGATTATGCCGCCATATTCCCGGATGCCGAGCAGATCCGGGCGGTGTTTCCGTCCGAGCTGCTGCCGTATGTGTTCATACGAAAACCCGCGGTTGTATACAGCTTTGATTCCACCGGCTGTGCCAATCTGCGCCGCCATTTTACCGTTAAAACCGTAAGGAGGGAGCTTTATGCCGGATAACCGCGTGTTGCTGATCGTCAACTCCGTCTATCATCTGCTGACGGCGGTGCATATGCGGCATACCCTGCTTGCGGACGCCGATGCGGACCTTATCATCACCGATGTCACGCCGCAGCTGCGGGATTGTCTGCCTCGCGTGCAGGAAACTGGATTATTCAATCGGGTGCTGTTTGCCGCCGTGCAGGAGATGAATAAAAAATATGCCGGTGCCAAGGACGAAGTGCTGGATGAAGGGTTTTCCCAGGCCGATCGCCTGTTCCGGTTTGCGCTCAGTGACGAGCTGGGAAAGTATGACACGGTGTACTTCGCGAACTTTGATCCCTTCACGCGGATGCTGGCCTGCCGGCTGTATGATGATCCGTGTGCCTTTGTCGGCTATGAGGACGGCTTTTCCTCCTATGTGATCGATTACCTGCGGGAGGACCGTGCGCCGATCAACCGCCACGCGCAGGGCAGCAGAATCCGTGATAAGGTAGAGGGCATCCTGCTGTATGAACCGCATCTGGCAATGCGCGGCGATACGCTGCGCAATCTTCGGCTGCCGAAAATCCGGCGGGACGATGTCCGGCTGCGGGAACAGCTCAATTCTATTTTCGCTTATACGCCGGCGCGGGAAAAAGCGGCGTTTCTCTTTCTGGAGCAGTCCTTCCGCGCGGAAGGGATTAAAACCAACGACATCGAGCTGATGCGGCTGTGTCAGCAGACAGTCGGCGCGGGACGGTTTGCGGTGAAGCCCCATCCCCGCAACCCCGAGAATCTGCCGTTTCAGCTGGGGCTGACCCGACGCTATCCCACCGGTGCGCCGTGGGAACTGGTTCTGCTAAATGGGGATGTCTCAGGACAGGTGCTACTGACGGTATGCTCGAACGCGGCGCTGACCGGTCGGCTGGTGTTTGGGATGGATATCCCGACGGTGATGCTGTACCGACTGTTTGAGGGGAAAGTCCTCTGGAAAGAGGATGCGGTGCTCAGCCGGTATCTGCTGCGCTTTCAGCGGCAGTTTTCCGGGGAAAACTATTATGTGCCGCAGACAGTGTATGAACTAAAGGCGGTTCTCGGCTATCTGGGAGAGGGTGGTGTTTATGGCTGAATCGGTCAAGGTTTCGGTGATTATACCGGTATATCAGGTGGAAAATTATCTGGAGCGGGCGGTGGACTCGGTGCTGGCGCAGACCCTTGAAGAAAAGGAGATCATTCTGGTTGACGACGGCAGCGAGGATGCGAGTGGGCAGATTTGTGACCGTTATGCACAGGAATATCCCGGGCTCGTTCGGGTGATTCATAAGGAAAACGAAGGCCTGGGGCTGGCGCGCAATACCGGCGTGCGTGCCGCTGTGGGAGAATACATCGCGTTTATGGATTCGGACGACACCGTGCTGCCGGATATGTACGAGAAAATGTACGCAAAGGCCCTGGAGGAGGACGACGACATCGTCATGTGCGATGTGCAGATCCTGTATGTGGAGGAAGACCGGAGTTCTGTGGTTGCCTCCTATCCGCGGGAAGAAATCGATGTGGCGGATTATATCGCCAATGGCAACAACATCACCTACAGCGTCAACAAGCTGTTCCGCCGCCGGATCTGGGAAGAAAACGCGTATGAGCGGATGCTGTTTGAGGACATTGCGCTGATCCCGGCGCTGATGACCCGTTATCCCCGCATCGGTTATGTCCGGGAACCCTTTTACCAGTATTACCGGCGGGCGAATACCCTGTCCACCACCCTTGCCGGCCCGATGGTGGATATCGTACAGGCGTTCCGCTGTTTTCTTGACCGCGGCGATCCCGCCTACCGGGAGGAGGTCGTTTACTGCACGGCCAAGCAGCTGTACTGGAACATGCTGCAGTCCCGGGTGCTTTTTCAGGCGGATTTCATCGATCTTCTGCACGAATACAAGAAAGATTTTCTGCTCAATTCCTATATCGCGCGGGATGCCAAAATCCGGAAGCTGCTGGATTACGTGGATAAAGAGGTGATCCCGGAAACCTTCATCTGTGTGCATATCGGACGGCCGGTTCCGGAGGACTATCGGCAAACGCTCGCGGCGCATTTTCCGAAGGCGGAGCTTGTGGAGGCGGACGAGAGCCGTTTTTCCCCGGACGAACTGCCCCCGACCATACGGGACGCCCTCCGTCTGGGTCATACCGCCTATGTGGAGGAATACTACGCACTGAAAACTCTCGAGGCGCGGGGAGGGATTGTGCTCAAGCCGGAAATGCGGCCGAATATTCAGCTCAAACGCTGCCGGCTGGAGCGTATTTTCTTCGGCTTTGAAAACGAGGAAGAGCTGAACGCCGACTGTTTCGGCGCGATCAGGGAACACTATGTGATCCAGGCGCTGTTGGCTACCTATGAAACGGACAATATTTTCAACAAGGCGTTCTTTCCGCTGAAGGAGCGGCTGCGGGATTTTTTGGTGCTGCATTTCCGACTGAAGGTCAACGGCCGCAAGCAGCTGTTGAAAAAGGAAATTCCAGTGTATCTGCCGAGTGTGCTGGCCTACGACATGAAGGACGGCGAAAACTGCTGCAAACGGGCGGTTTATCCCGTGCCGGAGGGCTACGAGCTGGTCAGCGGCAGCGTGCTGAAAATGTGGTCCGACCGGCTGCTGGAAAACTGGAACCTGTATAAACAGGAAGCGGGCCGCAAGCCCGGCGGCAAGCCGACGCCTGCCCCGCCGGCACCGGTATCCGGCGGCATATCGCAGCAGGAGCTGGCCCGGCAGATTCAGGAGGTGGTGGACAATTACGAAAATTCCACCAGCTGGCGGGTTACGAAGCCACTGCGGGCAATGGCCGGATGGTTCAGACGATAAAACGGAGGAATCCGCCGGAAAAGTATCGCCGGCAGGAAAGGAAGAGGGTATATGCGTACGATTGCGGTAATCCCGGCACGGTATAATTCGAGCCGGTTCAGGGGCAAGCCGCTGGCGGATTTATGCGGCCGGCCGATGCTCTGGTGGGTCTATCATCAGGTGCGCAGGGCGAAGGGGATCGACGAGGTGATTGTAGCCACCGATGACGAACGCATCCTTGATGCTTGCAGGCAGTACGAAATCCCCTGCCGGATGACGGCGGAAACCCATCGCACCAGTACCGAACGGCTGTATGAGGTGGCGAGGGCCGTCCCGGCTCAGGTGTATGTCTGTGTCAACGGCGATGAGCCGCTGATTGACCCGGCGCTTGTCGAACAGGTGATTCCGTCCACTCTCACCGGCTTTTTTGCCGCTAATTTGATGACCGCTGTTCACTCGCCGGTGGAGGTGGTGGATGACACCAATATCAAGGTGGTAGCGGGCCGGGATGGATACGCGCTGTTCATGTCCCGCAGTCCGATCCCGCACCCGAAGGCGGGAATGGATTACGTGTTTTATAAGCATCTGGGTGTGCTGGCGTACAGTCTGGAGGCACTGTGCTTCTTTGCCGAAACGCCGAAGGGGCCGGTAGAGGCGATCGAAGATATCAACGAGCTGCGGTTCATCGAAAACGGCCGGCGGCTGAAGATGATCCCGGTGGAAGCACATACCCTGTCGGTAGATACGCCCAAGGATCTGGATTACGTCCGCGGCGTGATCCGGGACAGGCTGGAAAAAGGAGAGATCAGGCTGTGAGCATTCGGATTCTGGATTGTACGCTGCGCGACGGCGGCTATATCAACGACTGGCGGTTTGGCAGAAACACCATCGCATCCATTCTCAACAAGCTGGAATGCGCGCATATCGACATCATCGAATGCGGTTTCCTGACCGGCATGGTGCAGGACGAGGACTGTTCCCTGTTCGGCAGCGTGGATGCGGTGGGACGCGTGCTGCCCAAACGGAGCCGCGAGTCGATGTATGTGGCGATGATCGCCATCGGGGAAAAGGAACTGCATCCGTCTGAGCTGACCCCCTGTGACGGCACCGGCATTGAGGGGATCCGCCTGACCTTCCACCAGAATGAGATCGAGCAGGCGGTACAGTGGGCGCAGATTATTATGGATAAAGGGTATAAGGTATTTATGCAGCCGGTGGGCACGGTGTTTTATACCGACATCGAGCTGCTGCAGCTGGTGGAAAAGATGAACCGGCTGCAGCCGTATGCGTTTTATATTGTGGATACGCTCGGCAGCATGTATCGCAATGAGGTCTCTCACCGTTTTTATCTGATCGATGAAAATCTGCGCGAGGGGATTCATCTGGGCTTTCATGCGCATAACAATTTACAGCTGGCGTTTTCCAATGCGCAGGTGCTGGGGAAAATCCAGACAAAGCGCACCCTGATTTTGGATTCTTCGGTTTATGGCATGGGACGCGGCGCGGGCAACCTGCCCACTGAGCTGATTACCCAGTATATCAATAAAAACATCGCTTCCCGCTATGACGTGACGATGGTTATGGATATTTACGACGAATATATCGCCGCCATTCGCCGGGAACACGAATGGGGATATACGGTGCCTTATCATATTGCGGCAAGCCATGTCTGCCACCCCAACTATGCCGCTTATCTGATCAACAAGCAGACCCTGACCATGAAGGATATTGAGGAAATTATCCAGTCGATTCCGGAAGAATACAAGGTGCTGTATGATAAGGTATTGATTGAAAAGCTTTATAATCAGTTTCAGAGCAAAAAAATTGACGATACCGCTGCGGTCGGTGAAATCGCCGCAGCTATCCGCGGCCGCAAGCTGCTGCTGCTGGCGCCTGGCAGGAGTATTCTCACCGAATACGAGGCTGTCTCAGCGTTTATTGAACGGGAAAAGCCGTATGTGATTGCGGTGAATTTTCTGGATGACCGGTATCCGGTGGACGCCTGTTTTGTCAGCAACCATAAGCGCATGGATATTCTCGGTCGGGAAATCCAGCCGGAAAGCCATGTACGAACCATTCTGACCTCTAATATTCCGGAGGGGGAAGCGCAGGAATACCTGTATGTGGATTATGATGAGTATAAAAACGATGACGATATGGTAGCGGATAACGCCGGACTGATGCTGCTCAAGCTGCTGCAGCGCTGCGGCGCTCAGGAGGCGGCGCTCGCAGGCTTTGACGGCTTTTGGCAGAAGGATAACTATTACCGGGAGGACATGGATTTCCGGATCAGTGAGGGGGAAATCCGGGAAAGGCAGGAACGCATCCGGCATCAAATGGGCGAGTTGTCCCGTCAGATGAAGATTATTTTTCTGACACCGTCCGTCTATGCGCAGGAGGAACAGCATGTATAAGTGTATTTTGTTCGATATGGACGGTACGCTGGTCAATTCCTATGCCGGGATTTATCATGCTTATCGCTATGCTTTTGAAACGCTGGGACTGCCGTTCGGCGGAGAAACCTTTGTACGCCGCGCAATCGGCGCACCGTTGCCGCTGGTGTTTTCTCAGTTCGCCGGTCTTCAGGCAGACGCGGTGCCGCGGGCGGTGGAGCTGTACCGGGCGTATTATGCGCGCCGGGGCAAGCATGAGGCGGAGGTATATTCCGGCATGGCACAGGTGCTGCGTCAATTGAGAGAGGATGGCAGCTTTCTGGGTGTCGCCACCCTGAAAAAGGAAGACTTTGCCCGCGAAATGCTGGAGGGCTGTGGGATTCTTAGTTGTTTTGACACGGTCTGCGGAATGGATGCCGCCGATTCCCTGACCAAGGCCGATTTGCTGCGTCGGGGGATGCAGCGCGCCGGGGCAGCACCGGACGATACCGTTCTCGTCGGGGACAGCGAGTTTGATGTCACGGGAGCAAAGGAGGCCGGTGTGGGTTTTCTGGCGGTTACCTATGGCTTTGGATTTCATGAACCGGATGCACTTGAGCGATACGGAATCAACCGATGGGCAGATACACCGCAGGAAATTCCGCAGCGGTTGGGTGTACCAATAACAGTAGGATAAGCAAAAAAACGCATGACGTAAACCGTTGTGCGTTTTTTGCTTATCTGCAGCAGCATTTGGCCCGCTCCGATATATTTTGTGGCAGAAATTACATAGGGGTTTCTGTTTTTTAACATTTATTTTCGTTTTGTATCGAATATGCGAAAAAACAAGAAGAACGGTTTTCGTTTGTTTACTATTATAAAGATATAACGAAAAATAATCTCCAAGGAGGTAAAATGATGTGGCATAAAACCAAAGCAGGCAAAGTGATAGCATTCTTCCTGTCGGCCGTAATGCTCTTTGCCGGTATACCTTTTTCCACCTTTGCTGAAGGGGATGGAACTGAGCTCCAGTTGGAGAATCTGTTCCGCCGCGAAGACGGCACCAATGTGATCGCGTCCTCCCGCGGTATCGACATGAAGATGGACACCGGCGAGGTGACAACTTGCCCGAGCCTTACGGCAGAGGACATTGACAATATGCACGACGGCGATACGGTTAGGCACGAGGACTGGCCGTGGGTCGACAACTACTACCGCGGAGCGGAGTACATCCTCGACGACCTGTATTATGTCAAGGAAATGGTAGTGTATTTCGGCTACGACCAGAACCCCGATAAATATCGGGTATATGCGTCAGACGATCCGAATACGCTGTATGCTGAGGAAAGCATCATTGCAGACAATGTGGACGGCAAAACGGCGCCGACCACCATCCCGTTCGACAGGGAAATCAGGTGTGTGGCGGTGGTCGCCATTGACTACACGCTGTACAACACCCGCCCGAAGGAGTTTGAGCTCTACGGTGAGGCGAAGAAGATTGAGGCGGTACAGACCGAAAACCTGTTCCGCCGCGAGGACGGAAGCGATGCGATCGCGTCCTCCCGCGGGATCGCCATGAATATTGCCGGCGGCTATGTGAACAGCAGTGATCCGATCACGAATATGATCGGCGCGCTGAGCGACGGGAATACGACGCAGCATAATGACTGGCAGACCTCGACGGAATGGTATTACGGGGCAGAGTACACCCTTGATGCGAGCTATGCTCTCGATTATCTGAGGATTTATTCGGCGCTCGACGGCCTGCCGGACAGCTACCGGGTATACGCATCGGAAACGGCAGAAGATCTGTATAAGGACGAAAGCATTGTCGCGGACAGCGTTTCGGTGACCTTCGACAAGCCGGTGGATGTGGAGATCGGCAAAACGGCAAAATATATCGCCATTGTCGGTTTGGCCACCAGCGGAAACACCCGTCCGAAGGAGTTCCAGCTGTGGAGCGAGGTAAAGGAAGAACCACCGATGGAGCTGGAGAACCTGTTCCGCCGCGAGGACGGCACCAACGCGATCGCGTCCTCCCGCGGTATCGACATGAAGATGGACACCGGCGAGGTGACAACTTGCCCGAGCCTTACGGCAGAGGACATTGACAATATGCACGACGGCGATACGGTTAGGCACGAGGACTGGCCGTGGGTCGACAACTACTACCGCGGAGCGGAGTACATCCTCGACGACCTGTATTATGTCAAGGAAATGGTAGTGTATTTCGGCTACGACCAGAACCCCGATAAATATCGGGTATATGCGTCAGACGATCCGAATACGCTGTATGCTGAGGAAAGCATCATTGCAGACAATGTGGACGGCAAAACGGCGCCGACCACCATCCCGTTCGA
This sequence comes from uncultured Oscillospiraceae bacterium, assembly GCA_905198295.1. Lineage (GTDB taxonomy): Bacteria > Bacillota > Clostridia > Oscillospirales > Acutalibacteraceae > UMGS1591. The sequence goes on from CAJKBW010000037.1 coordinate 23,167, forward strand.
CAGGGAAATCAGGTGTGTGGCGGTGGTCGCCATTGACTACACGCTGTACAACACCCGCCCGAAGGAGTTTGAGCTCTACGGTGAGGCGAAGAAGATTGAGGCGGTACAGACCGAAAACCTGTTCCGCCGCGAGGACGGAAGCGATGCGATCGCGTCCTCCCGCGGGATCGCCATGAATATTGCCGGCGGCTATGTGAACAGCAGTGATCCGATCACGAATATGATCGGCGCGCTGAGCGACGGGAATACGACGCAGCATAATGACTGGCAGACCTCGACGGAATGGTATTACGGGGCAGAGTACACCCTTGATGCGAGCTATGCTCTCGATTATCTGAGGATTTATTCGGCGCTCGACGGCCTGCCGGACAGCTACCGGGTATACGCATCGGAAACGGCAGAAGATCTGTATAAGGACGAAAGCATTGTCGCGGACAGCGTTTCGGTGACCTTCGACAAGCCGGTGGATGTGGAGATCGGCAAAACGGCAAAATATATCGCCATTGTCGGTTTGGCCACCAGCGGAAACACCCGTCCGAAGGAGTTCCAGCTGTGGGGCGCGAAGGATACCGGCGAAGAACCGAAACCAGATGATTCGCTCAAGGTTTTGACCATCGGCAACAGCTTTTCGGAAAACGCTTCGGGTTATGCGTCGGAAATTGCTGCGGTGAACGGTCGTTCGCTGACTTTTGGTTATCTCAAGTTTCCGTCGTGTACGATTGCCCGGCATTACGAGGCGGCAGCCAACAACAAGGCTGTATTTAAATTTGAAATCACCGATCCCACCGGAAAGCGTACGACCATAAAACAGGAAGCTGCGAACTGGGACTCTCCGGATCCGGAGAGATGCGCAACCATTCAGGAAGCCCTGGAATACATGGACTGGGATGTTATTGTCTTCCAGCAGGAAAGCTATACGTCGCTTGATGCTTCCAGCTTCGCCGATCTGCCGAAGCTGATCGAGTATGTCAAGGGCTTTTGTCCGGATGCACGTTTGATGATTCATGAGGTTTGGGCGTGGGGTTCCTGGGAGAATGACGCCTATAAGAACTTCTCGATTATCAAGGCAAATTACGAAGCAGCGGCAAAGGCAAATGATCTCGCCATCATTCCGTCCGGTCTGGGCTTTGAAAATGCCAGAAAGGCACTTGGCGATTACACCATTGTCAACGAGAATGACGGCCATTATCAGCATGCGAACAGCTATGGCAAATATGTGGCCGGCTGCTGTTATGTCGGCGCTCTGTTCGGCGTGACCATTGATCCGGATACGTTTAAAGGCCATGCGGAGATTGACAGGGAAGGGTATGCCGGGCAGCTGACGGCGGCTGCTAACAACGCGCTCCTTTATTACAGCGGGTGTGCGGAAGGCAGCCACAACTATGTAGAGAAAGCAGATGCCGCCTATCTGAAATCTGCGGCTGCCTGTACGAAGAAAGCGGTATATTATAAGAGCTGCTCCATCTGCGGCGAAAAGAGCGATGAAACCTTTGAACACGGCGAGGTGGACAGCACGAAGCATGGAGAGACGGAAATCCGCGATGCGGTAGCTGCGACGGAAGAAAGTGAAGGCTATACCGGCGACACTTACTGTAAGGACTGCGGCCAAAAGATAGCTTCCGGTACAACGATTCCGAAGCTCGAGCATACGCACAATCTGGTGGCCGTTGCCGCGAAGCCCGCGTCCTGTACGGCGAATGGCAATACCGCATACTGGCAGTGCACCAAATGCCAGAAGTGTTATGCGGATGCAGATGCTTCTGATGAGATTGCGATTGAGGACACGGTGATTGGCAAACTCGACCATAATTACAGTGTTCTTCAGAAGGACAATGACAATCACTGGTATAAATGTGCGCATTGCGATGCGGTTACCGCTGCGGAAGCGCACAGCGGTGGTACAGCTACCTGCACCGAAAAGGCCGTGTGTTCGGTTTGCCGTACAGAATACGGCGAGGTGGACAGCACGAAGCATGGAGAGACGGAAATCCGCGATGCGGTAGCTGCGACGGAGGAAAGTGAAGGCTATACCGGCGACACTTACTGCAAGGACTGCGGCAAAAAGATAGCCTCCGGCACAACGATTCCGAAGCTCGATCATACGCATAACCTGGTTAAGACCGAGGCCAAGGCAGCTACCCACTATGAGGCCGGTAATATGGAATACTATCGTTGTTCTGCCTGTGGGAAGTACTATAAGGACAGCGCGGCGACGGTGGAAACCACTCTCGAAGAGGTGACGATTGCCAAAGGCGAACACAGTTACAGCTATAAGGCGGATGCCAGCGGCCACTGGCAGGAGTGTGAATGCGGTGATAAACGGGAAAGTGCCGCGCATACGTATGGCGAGTGGGTTGTAACCAAAGACCCGACTGCGACCGAGAAGGGAAGCCGGGAGAGAGTCTGTTCCGTCTGCGGTTATCGTGAGACGGCGGAAATTGACGCTATCGGCGGCGGTTCCGAACCGGATGATCCTTCTTCCGGAGAGCAGGATCCGCCCGTGACCGGTACGGATGCCTCCTTCGTGATGATGGCTTTTGTTCTGCTGATGTCAAGCGCCGGAATCGGTGTTGTGGCAGTGAAGGCAAAGAAGAAAGCAAAGTAATTAAAAAACAGGTTCGTGATTAGGGGCGCACCTTTTTTAGAAGAAATGGCTCAGCGGAGATCGTTCCGCTGAGCCATTTCTTGCAAAGCGGCGGAACCCGGCTTGGGTTCTCCGCTAATGGCGCGTCGCTTTTTTCACGGGCCTGTTTTTTGCTCTATGCGCGCCGGCGGCGGTTTTCCCACAGCTGTTCCGCACGGTTCCAGTCGACCACCGCGAACCAGTCGTCGATATAGGCGGCACGCTGGTTATAGTGCTTGAGGTAGTAAGCGTGCTCCCATACGTCGATGGTCAGCAGGGGATATTGCCCGCGTGCAAGCGGTGTGTCCTGATTGGGTGTGGCGGTGATTTTCAGCCGTCCGCCCTCCTGCACCAGCCAGGCGTAGCCGGAACCGAAAACCTCCAGCGCTTGGGCTTTGAACAGGGTCTTGAACCGGTCAAGGCCGCCGAATTGCCTGTCGATTTCACAATATAGCCTTCCCCGCACCATCGCCCCGGACGGCGGCGCCATCCCGGCAAAAAAGAAGCGGTGGTTGTATACGCCGCCGGCATTGTTGCGTACCGGCACCGCAAGCGATGCAGGAATATGGCAGGGACTGGTCAGCAGCTTTTCCAGCGGCAGACACTGCAGCGCAGGGCAGTCCCTGAGCAGACCGTTCAAATTGTCGATGTAGGTCTGCAGATGCCTGTCGTGATGCAGGTGCATGGTTTTTTCGTCAATGAACGGCTCCAGCGCGTCATAGGCATAGGGGAGAGGCGTATTGACGTAAGGATAGCGGTTTTCCATAGATACCCTCCTTTTTTGCCATTTTACACAGTCGGACAGGGCAAGGTGCAGATTTTTACGGCAGCGGTTTCGTCAGCAAACACCTTCGCATGGGACTGTTTGTCTACATATTCCAAAATCCCCGCCGAATTTGTGGGGAGATATCTTCGCTTTTTCCCTATTGACAAAGACCAAAAAACGCAGTAATATTGTTCGTATCCTAACAATAAAGAGGGTGGGAGACGATGAATCTGGACTGCGGAGCATGGATCAATATGCTTTCGCATAAGGTCAAAAAGCGCCTGAACGCTACGCTGGCCGAGCAGGGGATCACCGGCGTACAGAGCCGGGTGATGCACTACATACTGGCGCACTGCGAGGAAGGACCGGTGTTCCAGCGGGATGTGGAAGAGGCCTTTGAACTGAGCCGATCGACCACCACCGGGATCGTGCAGCTGCTGGAGAAAAACGGCATTATCCGACGGGAAAGCGTGGACAGTGACGCGCGGCTCAAGAGTCTTGTCCCGACCGAAAAGGCCGGACAGATCGAGGAGCAGGTGCGCGAACGGATCCGGGAAATCGAGGCAGTGATGACCCGGAATATTTCGCCCGGGCAGATGCAGGTTTTTCTGGAGGTTGCGGAAAAAATGTCGGCTAATCTGGATGAGTGAGACACGGACGGAAGAATACAGGGT
>CAJKBW010000038.1 GCA_905198295.1 uncultured Oscillospiraceae bacterium
CGGCCATGCTAAAGCATGGCCGCCCTTCCGCTGTCTTCTGCAAAAACGATGCTCAGCCTGCCGCCGCGGTATGTCCGCAGAAAGCTTCCCTGCGGTTCGGGCAGGTCAGCAGTGGGCAGAACCGGCAGTTTTCATAGTGGGATTCGGCCGAAAAGAAGAAACCGGAGCCGGCCTTCGACGGCAGCATCAGGCAGGACTCGGTCAGCTGTACGCCGATCTCCTCCTGTACGGCATCCTCACCGCCGAGCATGGCGAATAAATCGCGCTGTGCGGTCAGCGGCCAGCCGTCGACCACCGAGCCGGGATTCATCGACGACATGTCGTTTTTCTGAAAATAGGCATCCTTGATCGCCTGATGAAGTTCCCGGCGGATGGCGCCCAGGTACAGCAGCTTGACGGTGTCCGCGATGTATCCGTCGAGTGGGTCGTCGTATGTACGTGACCATTCTTCCAGTTCGGTGCCGCAGGAAAGCACATAGGGGACGATGCGGCTGACCTGCTCAAGATTGCGCCGCACCAGTGCCGAATACAGCCGCACGCCGCCGGCGACGACGTAATCTTCGCCCTTTTCGGTCACCGGCACCACCCGGTAAATGGCCTTGGGCACCGCCACCTGCGAGGCTTCCGCCAGCATCCGGCGGATCGCCGGCGCGTTGTCTTCATCGTTTTCATCCATGCGCAGAAGGCGGAACAGCTCCTTTTCCCGTACTGCGGGCTGTTCCAGTACGATTTTCTGATTCATCGCCTGCTCCTCCTCTGATTGGGTTCACTTATTCTTCCGGAACCACAACGACATCTGCGGCGCGCTCCGGCGGTGTGACGGTGCAGCGCGCCAGTTTACCGCCGCGGTAAACCGCCTCCACCACCGTATCTTTGTCTGCGTGCAGCCGGAACTCCACATCCCAGGTCTTGGGGAATGCCGGCAGCAGATAGATGGTTTTGCCGTCTACCTGCATCACCATGTACTGCAGCAGGGTGAGGATGTTCGCGCCGTGATCGGTGTCCGGCACCGCGTCGTAGATCGGCCCCCACATCGCGGGGAAGCGGTTGCCGGGATTGTTCAGCGCACAGTTGCTGCGCAGGATTTCGGCCGCGGTATCGGTCATGCCCAGCATCGCCGCCGCGGTGCCGGAATACTGCCAGCCGGAATAGCTCGGCGCGCCGGGATTTTTCCCGAGTGCAAACGGCTGGAACAGCTCGTTTTCCCGCATCGCCGCGCGGAAGGTGTCCGCCGCCAGCTGGTATTCCGGCTGATGGAAGCTGTACAGCTTGAACGGGAAGATGGCATAGAACGCCGGCGGCTCGACGTTGTGGCGTTCGCCGTCGTAGGCTTCGGCCGGTGCGATGACGGTGGTGCCTTCGTGCTGCTCGAGCCGGATTTCCGGCAGCATATCCCGGTAACCGGTCAGTGCGCTGCGGACATCCTCCGGCAGCGCATACCGCAGCAGGCGGCCGATCACCGCATGCATTCCCGCCACCACCGGCAGCGGGTTGATGGTATTGAAATAGGTTTCAATGCTCTGCAGCGGGCCGATCACGATCCTGCCGTCGCGACGGTTGGGGAAGCGGGTGGCGATATACCGCAGCAGATCCAGCGTATATGGTACTGCCTCGTCGAGCAGGAAGGCATCGTCCTTCATGTAGTCGGCATAATCGAGCATGAGCATAATCAGCTCGAGGCCGGGGGAGATGTCCACCGCACCGCCCGAACGGTTCTGGGAATAGCCGATGGCGAGATCCCGGCGGTCGACGCCGTAAATATCTTTGGACTGCAGGCCGAAGGACATGGTCATTTCGGTGTTGTGCTGTCCCTCGGCGTGGTAAAACACCTTCGCCCGTGCCCGGTTGAGGTCCCAGAACCGGCGCATGTAGCGGAACAGCACCTGCATCGCCTCGGTTTCCCCGCGCAGCAGCAGCGAGTGGAACGGATGACGCAGGTTCTGCCACAGGTGCTCGGTGCACCAGGAACGCTCATCGGGATTGAGTTCAAGGGTGGGCTCACCCGGCTGAGAGGTGTAGCCGCGTGCAAAGGTCCAGAAGCTGAGATGCTCGCCGGCGCCCGGCATGAGGTTGAACAGCATGCCGGTATACAGCACCGGGAATGCACCGCGGTTGCAGCAGGCAAACATGTAGCGGGTGAGGGTGTATGCCCGGGTGATGGCCGACGGGCATTCGCAGGTGTATTCGGTGGGCTCCTGTATGTACGCCTTCACCTCGTCGAGCATGACCCGCTCGCCCGGCTCGTCGCCGGTCACGCGGATATAACTGTCCGCCCAGTAGTTTGTCCAGTATGCGGCGGTGCGTTCCACAGCAGTCTGCACGGCAGGGGCGGCGGCAAACCGGCGGTCGAGAGACGCCAGAAAGTCCTCCCGGCTGCCCTGCAGGCTTTCGGTGACGATTTTCAGCGTGAAGCGTGCGGCGCCGCGCAGAGTGACCGTACCGTCCGCAGCTGCCGCACCTGTTTCGGCAAAACCCATTTGTCCGCCGAAAATACGGCCTGTCAGAAAGTCCGGCAGCGTGTCAAGGTAATCGCCCATCGACTGCAGCTGTGCCGTTTCTTCGATGACGGTCTTTCCGTTCTGATGGTAAAAACGGATAGTTTCCCCGGTGTTTTCCACGATATCCGCCGACTCGGTGACGTCGGCCACCTGACCGTGCGGCAGGATGGCCCCTGTGCGCCAGTTGATGTGTTTTGCCGTAATGTCAGCGGGAGCGGTCAGCTCGCCGGTGATGTAAACGGTGTGTTCCTCCGGCGGGATGCAGACGGTCAAACGACTGCCGCCGTCGGTGATGTGGATGACGCCGTGCTCGATATCCAGCGTTTGGGCAAAAGCCTTTGTTCCCAGAGGGGAGGGAGAGATCGACAGCCGCACCATGCCGACCTTTACCGTGCGGTCCAGCTCGGTGAGGGCGTCGGTGCGGTTGATGTACAGACAGATGTCGCCGTTTTGCTCGGTCCAGACGCTTGCTGCACATTCGCCGTTACCCAGCGGCATGGCGCTGCGGTCGGTTTCGCCGAGCGAGTGAAAGGTAATATTGCAGTCTTTGACCTGTGACATGGGGAAGCCTCCCTGATCATCAATTCCGGACAGCGTGGTCCACAGTCATCTTAGCTTACCGGAAAGCTGTTGACAATACCTGATCTTGCGATTCCCCAAGCTATTTTTGCGCGGATTTCCTTTCACCGCCGCAAGGAGATTTATTTAAGCTCGACGATGGTCACGCCGGTTTCCCCTTCGCCGTATGCGCCGAGCCGGAAGCTTTTAACGCTCGGATGGGCACGCAGGTGCTGGTGCAGCGCAGTGCGCAGCGCGCCGGTCCCCTTGCCATGAATGAGGGTTACCCGTTCCAGTCCGGACATCACCGCATCGTCGATAAAGCGGTCGGCCTCGAGAATGGCCTCCTCGCCGGTAAGTCCCCGCAGATCGATTTCGGTATGCACCTCACGCACCGCACGGGAGGCGGTGCCGCGGGTACGCGCCGCCGGAGCTTTTGTTTCGTTCTTCTTTTCGCCGACCAGCCGCAGGCTGTCCACCGGCACGCGGGTGCGTATGATGCCGGCCTGTACCTCCACGTTGCCGGAAGCATCCGGCGGGGCCAGCACTACCGCTTTTTTATCAATATCCGTCAGCAGCACTTCGTCGCCGGCCTTGAGCGGGCGGGGAAGCCGATAGTTGTCCTGCCGCCGTTTGGTGACCGGATCGATATCGTTTTCGAGCGCATGCAGCTTCGACCGCAGATGGCTTTTGGCCGATTGTGCTTTAGCGGAGAAGTCCGCCGCATTTTTCTGCCGCCGCAGTTCGTCGAGCTCCTGCATCAGCTGCTCAGATTCGTGCCGCGCGCGCTCGACGATGCGCCGTGCTTCTTCGCGCGCCTTGTCGAGCTCCTGTTCACGCAGCCGGTCGAGCTCCTGCAGATCCTGATCCGCCCGGCGGCGTGCGGCCTCAGCCTCACTGCGGGCGCGGCGGGTTTCGTCGAGCTGTGCTTCGAGTGCCTGACGGCGGTCCTCCAGGCTGGAAACGACCTCCTCAAGGCGCTGGCTGTCGCCCTCGACCAGCTCCCGGGCGCGATCAACCAGCCGCGCATCCATGCCGAGCCGCTCGGATATCGCGAAGGCGTTTGAACGCCCGGGCACGCCGATGAGCAGCCGGTAGGTTGGCCGCAGAGTGGCCACGTCAAACTCGCAGCTGCCGTTTTCCACCCCCGGCGTATGGATGGCATAGGCCTTTAGTTCCGCATAATGGGTGGTCGCGGCAATGCGTGCTCCCTGCAGCCGCAGCCGCTCGAGGATCGCGGTCGCCAGCGCCGCGCCTTCCACCGGATCAGTGCCGGCACCAAGCTCGTCGACCAGCACCAGACTGCCTTCCCCGGCTTCGCCGAGGATGCGGATCAGATTGGTCATGTGGGCGGAAAAGGTGGACAGCGACTGCTCGATCGACTGCTCGTCGCCAATGTCGGCGAGCACGGTCGGAAAGATCGACAGCGAGCTGCCGTCGCTGACCGGCGGCATCATGCCGCACATCGCCATCAGGGTCAGAAGGCCCAGCGTTTTCAGCGTGACCGTCTTGCCGCCGGTGTTCGGGCCGGTGATCACCAGCGTGTCAAAGGAGCCGCCAAGCTCCACATCGATCGGCACAGCCTTGGCCGGATCGATCAGCGGATGCCGCGCGTGACGCAGCCGGATGCAGCCGTCGTCGGTAAGCGCCGGCATGACGGCTTTCATTTTGTAGGCCAGCCGCGCTTTGGCAAAAATCAGGTTGAGCTCCACGAGTATCTCGTAGTCGGCAATGATGGCGTCTGCAAAGCTGCCGGCCTCAGCAGAAAGCTCCGCGACGATCCGCTCGATCTCCGTCTCCTCGCGGGAGGTGAGCACCTTTAATTCATTGTTGGCCTCTACCGCACCCATCGGTTCCACAAAAACCGTCGCACCGGATGCCGAGGTATCGTGTACCAGTCCCGGCACCTCGCTGCGGTGCTCGGCCTTGACCGGCACCACGAAACGGCCGTCGCGGATGGTCACAATCGGGTCCTGCAGCAGTTTCTGGTAGGCGGGTGAACGGATCATTTTGTCCAGCTGCTCCCGGATGCGGGAGGATGCCGCCCGCATTTTGCGGCGGATATCTGCCAGTGCCGGGGAAGCGGCGTCGGCCACTTCTTCTTCCGACAGGATCGCGGTATGGATGCGCTCCTCCAGATATTTGTTGGGCGCCAGCACCGAAAAACGGTCGTCCAGGCTGGTGGAGATCCCCTCACAATGCGAACGCCATTCGGCGAGCGAGCGGATCACACGCAGCGTCTCCGCAATATCCAGCAGCTCCCGCAGCGACAGGGAAGCCCCCGCCGCCGCACGGCGCAGCGCATTGGTGGTGTTTTTGAGCTGGGCAAATGACGGCGATCCGAAACGGGCCATCAGCTGATAGGCGTCGCCGGTTTCCTGCATCAGCCGCCTGGCCTCGGACAGATTATCCGCCGGCTCCAGCTGCCGCGCCAGCAGCGCGGCATCCTCACAGCCGGTTTCCCCGGCCAGCATTTCCAGAACTTTATCCAGTTCCAGAGAACGATAATCGCGATTCATGAAAATCACCTATAACAATGGTTAATATTATCTATGGTTACAATCTTATAGTGTGTGGTAAAAATCCAGGGAATTAAAACCGCGTCCGAGCTGCGCAAGCAGAAAGGCTTCGCTCACCTGAGCCAGACCGGTCAGGCCGTCCTCAGGCAGCGTGAAGGAATAACATTTCTCAAACGGGCCATACAGGATATGCCGCATCGCGGCAAGCACCGTGACGCTGACCGGCAGCGCCCCATCAAAAGCATTCCGGCGGCAGGCTGTGCACTGCAGAATCCCGTCCCGCGGCAGCAGCCAGAAGCCTGCCGCGTCTGCCGCGCCGCAGGATGCGCAGGCGGTGAGGTTGGGCATGTAGCCGGCGAAAGCCAGCAGCTTGAGTTCCACCACCGCCTTGATCAGCCGCGAATCCCGTCCGCCGGTGCACAGATAGTGCAGGGCGTTGAGCAGCAGCCGCAGACAGGGCTCAGCCGCCTCTTCACGCGGAGCCAGTACACCGGCCAGTTCACAGAAATACTGCGCGAGCGCGAGACGTTCGATGTCGCTGTGCAATTCAAAAAACAGCTGCAGCGGCTCCGCCTCGTCGATTATGTATTTATCCCGTCCGCGGAACAGCGTCAGACGGGAATAGGTCAGTAGTTTTGTCGCAGCTCCGCTGCGGTTTTTGAGCTGCCGGGCGCCGCGCGCGGAGGCACGGATGACGCCGAGATCGCGGGTCAGCGCGGTGACAAAGCGGTCGGATTCACCAATATTGTTGTTTTCCCGGATAATCAGTGCGTCGGTGGTCAGCCGCATCCTGCCGCTTCTCCTTTCCGGCCATCACGCCGTAAATATCCACGCCGCGGTAGCGCAGGTAATCCTCGATTCGTCCGGTGTGAACAAATGCGTTCCACCAATCGTCATGCTGCTTTTCGGCCATTGTCCATTCCGCCCTTCTGCTGCATTTTACGGCACTGCCGTTGTTGTTTTAGCCTTTGCAGAAGACGGACAGAGATACGCGGAAAAGGCTGGCAGGAAATTTATTCCCGGTAGCCGAACGAATTGAGCAGACCCTGCCGGTTGCGCCAGTCCTCCTTGACCTTGACCCAGCACTGCAGGTTGACCTTTGCCCCGAACAACGCTTCCATATCCTGCCGCGCGAGGGTGGCAATCTCTTTGAGCATGGCGCCTTTTTTGCCGATGACCATACCCTTGTGGCTGTCCTTTTCGCAGAAAATATTGGCCTCGATATCGAGGATGGAGCCGTGCTCGCTCTCACGCTCTTTCATGGTTTCGATTACCACCGCGATGCCGTGCGGGATTTCCTGCCGCAGCAGAAGCAGCATCTTTTCCCGCAGGATCTCGGCCGCCAGTACCCGTTCGGGCTGATCGCTGACCGCGTCGTCCGGAAAGAAGTGCGGGCTTTCAAAAGCGAATTTCTGCAGTTCCCCGATCAGTTCGCCGCAGCCCTCGCCGGTGAGTGCCGAAAGCGGGAGAATGGCGGCAAAATCCATTTCCTGCCGCCATGCCTCGATGCAGGCGAGCAGCACGCTTTTGTCTTCGAGCGCATCGATTTTGTTGATGGCCAGAATAACCGGCAGCTTCTGCCGCCGGAACTGCTCGAGCAGCTTTTTTTCCTCTTCATGTACAGCGCTGCGCGGTTCCACAACCAGCAGTCCGGCATCCACGCCGGATACGGCGTCGGTGATGGACTTGACCATGAAATCGCCCAGCCGGGTGCGCGGGCGGTGGGCGCCGGGCGTATCCAGAAACACCAGCTGCAGCCCGCCGCGCGTGACCACGCCCATGATGCGGTTGCGGGTGGTTTGCGGCTTATCCGAGACGATGGCCACCTTGCGTCCGACCAGAGTGTTGAGCAGCGAGGATTTACCGACATTCGGCCGGCCGACGATCGCCACGAAGGCGGAGGTGCTTTTTATGGCTTCACTCATGTTGTTTTGATTCCTTTCCTGTTTTGAAAACACCGTTTTGCGGGGGCCTGCGGGAGCGGAAAAAGGTTACGGCTTGTCCCTGCCGCGGCAGCTGCAGGAGCTGCGACGCCGTTTGGGCCGGAGTCCTCCAAAGGCAATAAACCATCCTGCGGGGAACAGCGACATAAGCAGGCATACCGGCTTCCATAAACTGCGGCGGAAGTCGGCCAGAATGGCGGTAAAAACCTCCGGCCGCCAGAACAGCACAAAGCCGATAATAACCGCAACGGCGGCCAACAGCAAAACGGCTCCCGCCGCCACATCCTTGGCGACGCGAGCCCGGGTGCGCCGCTGCGGCTGGGCCAGGTTTACGGCCTGCTCGACGGCGGTATTGACGGCTTCTGTGGCAGGCACGATGCCGAGCAGCAGAATAAGCGCCGTCCATTCGCCCCGTGTGAGCGAAAAATACGGCGCAAAGCACAGCACATAGGCCGCAGCTGTCAGATGTATCCGGAAATGCCTTTCATGCCGCACGCAGAACCAAAGCCCGCGTGCGGCACAGGCGAAACTGCGCAGGAATCCCTTCATATGACGTTCCTTCGTCCCGGGCTGCCGGGAAAGCAAAAGGAGGCCGCGACCCGTTCCCGACACAGGGAGGGCAGGCGGCCGTCCGCGTTATTATTGATCGCCGAGCACATAGCTCGCGCCGCGAGGCAGACCGACTGAAGTCAGCACCGCCTCTTCGCGTTCACGCATGCGCACCGCTTCCAGGCCGCCGTCCACATGGTCGTAGCCGAGCAGATGGAGCATGGAATGTACCGTGAGAAATGCAACCTCGCGCTGCAGCGTATGTCCATATTGTGCGGCCTGCTCCTGGGCCCGTTCCATTGAAATCACGATATCTCCCAGCATATAGGCGCCGGAGACCGGATCCTGATCGTATTTGCCGTTTTCTCCAAGCGGGAACGACAGCACGTCGGTGATCGCATCGACCTTGCGGTGCTCGCGGTTGATGGTGCGGATTTCCTCATCGTCCACCAGCGAAATATCCACCTGAGCGGAACCCTCGAACCCTTCCATCGCCAAAACGGCGTGGCAGCAGCGGCGCATCAGCAGCCGGATTCCGGTCGGGATTTTAACGGCCTTCTGTTTGTTCTCGATGACCACTTTGATTTTTTCCATAGCTTCTGTGCTTCCTTTCTTCAAAATTTTCATACGCCCGGATGATCCGCTGGACCAACTCATGGCGCACAACGTCTTTTTCATTGAACTGGCAGATACTTACGTCCTCGACGCCGCGCAGCACCCGCATAACCTCTTTGAGACCGCTTTTGCGGCCGTCGGGCAGATCGATCTGGGTGACATCGCCGGTCACCACCATCTTGGAATTCCAGCCCAGGCGGGTAAGAAACATTTTCATCTGCTCGGAAGTGGTGTTCTGAGCCTCATCCAGGATGATGAAGCTGTCGTCCAGGGTGCGGCCGCGCATATAGGCCAGCGGCGCGATTTCGATGTTGCCGCGTTCGAGATATTTCTGGTAGGTTTCGGTGCCGAGCATGTCAAACAGCGCATCGTACAGCGGCCGCAAATACGGATCTACCTTTGACTGCAGGTCGCCGGGCAGAAAGCCGAGCTTTTCGCCGGCCTCCACCGCAGGACGGGTGAGGATGATACGGTTGACCTCCTTGGCGCGGAAAGCGTTGACCGCCATCGCCACGGCAAGATAGGTTTTGCCGGTGCCGGCGGGGCCGACGCCCAGCACAATCGTATTGTCCCGGATGGCTTCCACATATTTTTTCTGCCCGAGGGTTTTGGCCTTGATCGGCTTGCCCTTGGCGGTGATGCAGATGCTGTCTGCCGACAGCTGCGGCAGCTGCTCCTCGGTGCCCTCGTCCACCAGCATCAGCACATAGCGGATGTTCTGCTCGTTGAGCTGTTCACCGCGGTTGATCAGCTGCAGGAGCCCGTGGATGGCCCGCACTGCCCGCGCTACATTTTCGGGATCGCCTTCCACCTTAAGGTCGCTGCCCCGGCTGACGACATCCACCCGATAATGCTCTTCGATCAAACGTATATTTTCGTCAAAGTTGCCGAACAGGGAAACCGCCTGTTCCATACGATCGACGCTGATGATCTGTTCCGACATAAAGCTGTTTTTCCCCTCCGGCAGCCGGCGCAGCAGGACGGACGCCGGCAAATTTATCCGATGTTTTTATCAGCGTTTATATTATACCAATTTTGTTTTGCAATGTCATTGCACATAATAAACAAATTTTTGTCGAGCATTTCCAGTTTACCCCTGTTTTTTTGTCTCTTGTATCCAGAAATCAGGTGCCGTTTTCGCTGATTAGGATAGGCTCCTCACGACAGATATCTTCGCGGCACCGATCGCGGGCAATGAGGATGTATTCGCCGTTTTCAATCGATTCCTCGGTGGTGCGTTCAATCAGTTCGATGCCCTCGGCGGTACGTTCCACGGTCAGCTGTTCGAGCTGCTGCGCCGCTTCGGCGGCAGCCTGTTCGGGAGTGCGGGTAATGGTCTGCATTTCCTGCAGGATATACCGCTGCGTGGCCATCCCGATCGGCAGGCGCAGCCCGTTGGCGGTCAGGGGATTGTTCTCAAATTCCTCGATGAACTCGCCTTCGATCGGCCCGTCGGTATACAGCGGAATCGACAGACCGAAGAACCGGAAAACCGGCCGGCTGATAATACGGCCGCTGGGTACGAGCTTGGCCTCTTCCAGCGGAATGCGGATAATGATGTCGTGCTGCGTTTCGGCGATGATGCGCGCACGGGAGCGCTTGAGGATCGGGCCGGCCTTGCTGTCCACCACGCCGCTGACCAGCAGCATGCCCTGCGCAACAGCGTCGTCCTTCTGTACCATCGGCTGACCGTCATATACCTCGATTTCCACAATGGTGCCGTCGCAGGCGGCCATCAGGTTGGAGGGGCCGCCTTTATTGGTGATTTCCGGTGCAGGGGCGCGCACCTGTGTTTCCACTTCGGCAATGCTGCCGTTGAGGTTGACCGTCAGCCAGGACAGCTCGGGCAGCTGTTCGAGCACCTTGAGCTGGAGGGTGCTGATGTCCAGACTGTCGCGTTTGGCACCGATAAAAACGCCCAGAGGTTCGAGCACTTCCTCAACACGCGCGGCGGGAACAGCGTTGTCCTGAACATGTACGTCGATTATCCAGATGTGCTGAGACAGCACCATCAGCAGCCCGGCGTATACGGCCGCCCCGACAAGGATACCTGCTCTGGCGCGGTAGCGATGCAAAAAAAAGGGGACGCCGTGCCGCTGCCCGATGTGCAGGCGCATGCCGCTCTTTTTGGCGAGCGGGCGGAGCTTTTTATAATGCCGGGCATAGCAGCATGCCTGCAGGGAAACGCCGCGGCGTCCGGTGTTCCACAGCGGCACCTCGCCGCGCGCGCACAGGTTGAGCAGCCGTTCAGGGAAGCCGCCCTCCGCCTCAAAGCTTACCCAGCCCAGCAGCCAGCGGAAAAAACGCAGAAGATACATACCAATCCCATTCCTTTCCGACGGTTGCCGCCTAAGACATAAATTCCACCGACAGGATTTTTCCCTCCACCACCGCGCTGTCTTCATTCAGGCAGTTCATACCGAGGTTTTGTCCCATAAAGCGGATGATGCCGCTGGCGGTGTTCAGGCGGATTACATCGTCTTCGTATTCAAGAATCCCCTTGCAGCCCTCGACCACGGCGCGGGTGTTTCCGGACAATTCGATGCGTGCGGTGCCGGAAAGGGTTCCGGCGGGCAGCTCGAGCACCGATTCCACCCGGCGGGTGATGCGGTTTGTACGGACCGCGGGCCGCTGCTTCCTTCTGGTCGCCATGAAGTTCTCCTCCTCCGTGCCGTCTGACAGGCGGCACGCTATTATCCTTATGCAGCAGGAGGATTTTTCAGTCCTGTAACAGGCATATCCCACCGGGACAAACCATACACATGGGATAAGGGCAGTCCTCTGCCTGGGAAAACGCCTGCCGGCACCGTACCGCAGGGAAAGGAATGGTCGTGTGTTTGTCAAGACGATTCATAAATCCGGTATCCAGACAGCGCTGCTGCTCGCCGGCATCGTTGCCGCTGCAGCGGCGCTGCTGCACTGGCCGCAGGCGGTATCGGGAGGAGTAAGCCGAGGCCTGTCCATTTGCTCCACCGTGATCATCCCGTCGCTGTTTCCGTTTCTGGTGCTGGCCGGATTTCTGGTGCGGTCCGGCGTCGGGGCGGCGCTGGGCCGCCGGCTGGAACGGCCGGTGCGGTTCCTGTTCGGCCTGCCGGGCTGCTGCGCATCGGCGATCCTGATCGGGATGATCGGCGGTTACCCGGCGGGCGGGACGGCGGTCGGGGAACTGGTGCGCACCGGACAGATTACGCAGCGGGAGGGCAGGCGCCTGCTGCGTTTCTGCGTCAATGCGGGACCGGCATTTATCCTTAGTACGGTCGGTGCGGGACTGCTCGGCAATATGCGCTATGGGCTGATCCTGTTCGGTGCGCATATCGCGGCCTCGCTGCTTCTGGGTATTCTCGGCCGGGTGATGGAAGGGAAGAGCTCGCGGAAGGCGCCTGCGGAGAAACGGCCGAAACCGGAGGAAAAGCTGCCGGCGGCTGCGGCGTTTGTGGAATCGGTCAATGCCGCGTGCCGCTCACTGCTGTATATGTGCGGGTTTGTGGTGCTGTTTGCCGCGCTGCTGGCGCTGTGTGACGTGTCCGGGGTCAGCGGCTTTTTTTCCTGGCTGCTGATCAAGCCGTTTGCGGCGTTGGGTTTTGATGCATCCGCGCTATCCTGCCTGCTGCCGTGCCTGCTGGAGGTGAGCTGCGGCTGCGTGGAAGCTGCCGGGACCGGCGCGATGGCACCGCTGCTGCTGGGGCTGGCGATGGGGTGGGGCGGGCTGTCGGTACACTGCCAGCTGGCGGCTTCACTGCATCCGTATCATCTGATGGATCGGGGGTTCTTTGCCGGACGTGCGCTGCACGCGCTGCTCGCCGGTGTGCTGTCGGTGCTGCTGTTCCGCATCGTGCCGCTGCCCGCGGGGGTGTTCAGCCCGATGACCGATGCGATTGTGGTGCCCTATGCCACCTCGGCGGTTACCTCTCTCGCTCTGCTGGTAATGTGCGCGATGCTGCTGCTCACCGGCGCACGCAGTCGAAAAATAGGGACTGGAAAGGAAAGCTAGGTTATGCTATAATAAAGAAAGAAAAAAGAGAGGAGGGCGGCCGATGCGTCGGAAGCTGTACGGAAATACGGTGGAACCAAGCTGCGAACACTGTGCACATGGCCGGCTGTCGTCGGACGGAAAGGTTATCCTGTGCGATAAAAAGGGCGTAATGCCGCTGTACCATCACTGTCGGAAGTACCTGTATGATCCGCTTAAGCGAATTCCGTACCGTCAGCCCGCCCTCGGGGATTACAGCAGTGAAGATTTCCGGCTGGATTAAAATTTGTCGGAAAAAACCTGAACTTGGTCTTGACAAGCTCGAAAGAACATGATACAATACACCTCGCCTTCCAGAAAAGGCGTCAAGTGAATAAGGGGGAATTCCCGAGTGGCCAAAGGGGGCAGACTGTAAATCTGTTGTCTCTGACTTCGATGGTTCGAATCCATCTTCCCCCACCATAAAGGTGAGACAAAAAAGATCTCACCCCAAAAACCTCCGATTTTATCGGGGGTTTTTGGCATTTTGAGGGGCAGATTTTCAAGGTGATTTTTTTAGATCGGAAAAGCGATTTTACAGGCACTGGCAAGGTTTGAACCCGCGAAAACAGAATAAGAACCCGGCGAAAGGCAGATGGACTGAAAAAGTTTATCTGCCTTTTTTATTTTCAGACAGGAGGAAAAAGCATGACGAGATTACAAAAAGAGGTTCGGCGGCAGCTCCCCAAAACGGGCTGTACGGCGAGATACGATGAACAGACCGGCAACCTGAATATCGACTGCGAAGGAGCCGAGCTGCTCTCCCTTCACGGGGACGATATCATCTACTTCAAAAAGGAGAATCATCAGACCGAGCAGCGCCGCGAACAATATCATGAAGTGAAAGACCTGATCGATAAGGCGGCCGAATACGTCCGACTCTATGAGCGCGCTCCACAGATGGAGGCGCAGGATGTCGAGCAGTACCGCAGACTGGCCTCCTACAACGGCGTCGTGCTGGCCGGAATGGAGGACGATACGCACGGCTTCATGTTCACCACATGGAACGAGGCCGCCGACCGGAAATACGTGACGAACGGCGACTACTCCCCAAATTATGAATATGTGAAAGAGGCTTTCGTCACCCGGTCCGGCCTGATCGACAAACAGCGGCTGTTCAGTGACAAGCAGCTGGGCGTCCTGCTGCGCTGCCTGCATTTCACCGCCGACAACGACGAGAACCTGACCTATGAGCAGGAACGGAACATCGGCAAGCTGGCGGACCAAATCGGCGGTCTGCTCCCGCCCAGCACCGAATCACAGGAACCGGAGACGTCATTTGGACAGAGTATGTAAATAGGAAAGGAATCGATGAACAATGGCGAAAATCAAATTGAACGGGAGCCTCATGGACGAGGTCTACGCGGGCGCGGTCAACAGTTTACCGTATGGCGGCCCGGCGATCGCAAACGTCATTGCGGCCAACCCGAAAAACCAGCCCTGCCCGCCGAAAAAAGCCTTCGAGAAAACCTGCGGCTTTATGCGGCATATGATAAAGCCGGAGGACCAAGCGAATACCCTGTATGCCGCGGCGCGGAATCTGCTGACGAACAAATACGGCTACCCGCCCGCCGTTCTGGACTGCTACCGTCTGCAGGTCAAAAATGACGCGCTGGTATTGAAAAGCGACGGCAGGCTCAAAACCCTCCTCAAAAACCTGCCGAATATGGCCAGAGATTTCACAAGGAACGAGGGGCAGACCGTGTCCGACCTTCCGAAAATAAAAGCGTCGCAGGACGAGGTGGCGGCGCGTCTCGCCCAGCATCAGAAGTGGCTGCAGGAACGCGACGGCCTCCTCGCGAAAGCCAAGGAGCTGTTCGGCATGGATGAAGCGAAGCAGCGGGAATTCGTGGCGAGCATACCGGATCACCGCGCCAACTTAAGCGGCCTTGAAATCCGCGATATGAATTTGTCGGCGTATGATCTGAACGGCGTCGTCTGTAAAGGAGCGAAAATCGAAAACTGCGTGCTTGGAAATATCAGCGGGATGGATTTGTCCGGGTCGCAGATATTCAATTCCAAATTCCTTGGTTCCGATATGTCCTGCGCCCGTTTCAACGATACCCAAATGGATCATGTGACGGTACAGGACTATGAAACCATGACCGGCGCTGATTTTACCGGCTCGCAGCAGCATAGCGTCCATTATTCAAACTGCAATTTCGAGGGCGCAATCCTGAGCGGCCAGATGGCGCAGGATTTGCAGGACAGGCGTCAGAACACCGGCGCACCGCAGGCCGCACCGTTCTCTCATCGGGAGCAGGAGCAGGAGGAAAGTCAAACGCAAGACGACAGCAGCCGGATGGATGAAGACGCGGTCGCCGGCGGCATGGCCATGAGCATGTAATAGGAGGTTATCATGAACGAGATAAAAATATCAGGCAGCATTCATAATATCCGGGCAATGGGAAGCAAAGACATCTCCTTTGAAATCGGACAGGAGGACGGCGCTCCCCTGTGCGTCATCGACGGGACCAAAGCGGCGGTTTTCTACAGCCTGCTCATGGAGGGCGATCCGGTAAGCGTGACCGGGATCATGGCCGAGCGCGACGGAACCCCCTATGTCAAGGTCACGGGGCTGGACGTCCTGCCCAACCGATAAACGAATAACAGCAATCCCCAAGCCCGCGGCTTTTCAGCGTAAAAAGCCGCGGGCTTTTTGTATTTCAAAATCAAGAAAGAGAGCGTGAACACCATGTATTTTGCAACTGATCCGGGGCTGCTCCGGCTTGAAAGGATGATGACGCTGATCCCGAATTTCCCGCTGCGTTTCTGCGGCGTGAGAGTTTACGACACCGAGATCGCGCCGATCGGGGTCAGCCATAATGAGCTGGTATGGAACACCATGCGGCACGTCCGCAATTTGAATTTTCGCAAACGACTGAACGACTACATCAAGGAAAGGAAAGCGTATGCCATGAATTACCGCGGTATGAGACATCGGGTCCTTTTTAACAATGAACTCCAGAAAAGAGAGAATCCGTCAGCCGCCCTGTTGTGCGCGCTGTACCTGCTGACGGCCGACTGCCGCCTGTGGTCGCGGGTCAAGCAAAGCGTCAATGCGAGGGGTATCCAGTTCCAAGGCATAAAGCTGGGCGAACTCAGCCCCGAAGCCTACACCCTGTATATGACCGCCAAGGACCTCTACTGTGGCACCAAGTACATCACGGTCAGCGATCTGGCGGATAAGGAAATCGTATCCCCGCAGATGTTCGGAATACTTTGCGAGGCCATGACCATCCGGCGTTATGGGATGGCGGCGCTCAGCTTGGAAAACGGCAAGGAGGACCGGCAGAATGGATAAAGATGGTTTTTGGAACCTCATCGACGAGGTCAACAGGGAAACCGGAGGCAGGGACCGGGACAGCGTCCTGAAGGCCACGCAGAAAAAGCTGGTGGAATGCTCCCTGCGGGATATCGTGGATTTCCACAACCTTTTGTCGCATTATATGGACTTGGCCGACACGCCCAATCTCGTGGCTGCGGCGGCAACGATCAACGACGGTGTGTCGGACGACGGCTTCACAGACTTCCGGGCGTGGCTGATCTCGCAGGGCAAGGCGGTCTACACGAACGCATTGAAATGCGCGGACTCGCTGGCGGAGGTGGAGATCGATCCTGAGCCTTATTCCACGCAGTTTGAGTTTTACGGATATATCGGATCGGACGCCTACAATGTGAAAAGCCTTCTGGAGCGCAAAGGCATCGAAGGGATCGTGGACAATGAATACTTCTCGATGAAGCCCAAAGGCGTGGAGCTTGTCAAAGACATCCTTGAAAATCACGGCACTTATGAAAATCCCCATGCCGATTCGGAGGACCCGGTAGAGGAAAGCCTGTACCTTGCTGTCAAAGGCCAGCTGCGGTCCGGCGACGTATATGACGAAGCGAAGAAGCGTCCGCTCAGTGAACGGCAGAAAGAAGACATCCGCTCGGAGCTGGAGTTCGAGCCGCCCATCGAATGGAAGCGCCGCTGGACGCCCGGCGACCTGCGGGAAGCGGTCCCGGAATTATACGGCAAATACATGGAGCACGAATATACGATTGGGGGGATGTAGTTTGAATTTTTTTGAACAGGAGCTGCGCCGCCTTTTCAACGGACGGCCTGAATTTGCGGAGGCCAAATATATCGGGCGGGTTTGCATCGCCCCTATCGATGAGGAAGTAAAGATCAGGGCGGAATTTGTGACCTGCGGCACGATGGGTCAATATGAGGCGCTGAAGCTGACGGCGCTCAACCGGACAGACGGTGCGGTGGATCAGCTCGTCCTGCGCTTTTCCGATTGTTTCACCAGTAAAGTCAATGTCTGCGGAAATATCACTGCGCCATATATCTGGACGTACAATGGAAAAGCGGAATGGTATGGGTCGCCGTCTCCCACCGACCTGCAAGCCCTCACGGACGCAGCATGCGACTATGTCGGCGTATTCGAGCCGCAGGAGCAGATGGAAAAGACAATAGGAATGTGAGGTGTCGAATGGAAACACGAGATAAAATGCAGATTGAACTGGTCACTGAAAATCCCGATTACGGTTCCGGATATTTCTACGCGCCCCTGTATCTTCCCGCAACGGATGCCGACGTACGTGACGCGGTCCAGCGGGCCAGAGGCTTGGGCCGAAAGGACCGGTACGAGGATATCTCCGTGACCGATTGTCCGCGCCTTCCCGCGCTGGAGGATACGAGACTCGATGCGCCCACCATCCGGGAGCTTCATTTTTTCGCTTCGCGGCTGGAGGAATTGTCGGAGGAGGAACTCACCGTCTTGAATGCGGTCTTCAAAAAGCGCCGGGACGCCGGGAGCTTTGACGACGGCCTCACCATGAAGGACCTGATCAACCTGACCTATGGACTCAGCGGAGTTCCGGTCGCGTCGAATGTGAGAAGCGACGAGCAGCTCGGCCAGCTGGTCATCGACAGCGAAATGAACGAGGATGTAACCAGCGTCCCGGAAAACGCCCGGTATCTGCTGGACAAGGCACGCATCGGCAGGCTCATAAGGCAAAATGAAGACGGCGTTTATCTGAACGGCAAATGCGTCTTGACCAGCTTTTATGAGATGCCGGAGGTTTACGACGGCGTCCAACTGCCGGAAAAGCTGCACGCGATTCCGGACGGCTTCTGGCTGCAGATCGCCAAGGGTCCGTTCGATGCGTCGAAAAGGCCCGTCTACGACGCCGACGATCCCGATGAAAGGGCCATCTGGATATCCCTCCCCATCGGCCGGGAGGAGGCGGACGGCTTTGCGCGGGAGCTTGGCGAGAGCCGCATCGAGGACTGCGTGTTCTATGGTTTTGAAACAGCCGTCCAGCAGATCGGCCCCGGTAAGTTCGGGAGCATGCGGAATTTTGACACGCTCAACGAGATCGCATCCCGCTTTGACGCCATGTCGGAATCCGAACAAATCAAATACAAGGCCGTACTCATCGCGCAGGAGTATGAGGGGAAGCATCAGCTTTCAGACGCGCTGGAGGCCGCAAAGCACATCGGCGAATATGAGCTGGCCTACTATGCGGACAGCAACTCCGATTTTGCCGCTGAATACCTTGCGCATCATCTCCCGACCGGCTTCGATACCGAATGGCTCCGAACATTCCAAGCGGCAGACATGGGAGCGAAGCTGCTCGACCGTCTCGGTGCGCGCTGCACAGAATACGGCGTCGTGTCCGCCCGCGGAAAATCGCTGTTTGAATTGGTCCCCTTTGAGGAGCCGCAGAACAAGGAACTGAAGTCGCAGGCCATGACCGACGAAAAGCTGGAGGTGGTGGAGGTTCTCGGACAAACCGCCCTGTTCTCCAACGGCCGGTACACCGAGGCGGAGGTGCCGGAGGGATTTTACAAATACGAGCTGCGGGAGGGTGAGAGCATTTCCTTTGCCACGATTGAGAAATCGGTGACCGTCAACCACAGCGGTACCGTATTCACCAAGGCACCGCTGGATTTCGGTGGCGAAACGTACTTCGTATTTGACGACGACTCCTCCCCGAATTTTCTCGGCTATGAGATGACGGCCGGGGAATTCCTGCACACGGACTTTACACAGCAGGAAAACCAAGAGAACGGAGGGATAGCGCTTGAATGAGGATAAGGAATTCCAAGTGATCATCAGAAAAACCGATTCGAGTCTATATCACAATAGCACTCAACTGGATTTGCCAGCGACATGGGCTGAAGTGCAGGATGCTAGGCACAATTATTGGAATAATCTTAACAGGGAAGAAAGTATAAAACTGCTCTGCTTTTCCACACATGCGGGGCACAATTTGCGCTCTGCAATCAAACCTGAGTTCCGACGGTCGTCAGGGTGTCCGCTTGCGTCAGAAAAAGCACAGCACTATGGAGCTGCTCTCCTGTGCTGTGCTTTTCTTACTATGGGTTATCGAAATCCGGTTGTCTTTCCTCCGCTTCGTCCGGCTGCGGTGGCAGTAATTCGGTTCATCCGCTGCGTGCCCTGCACCTGAGCAGGGCAGCGCTCATCCCCATCGAAAGGAGGAGGATGACGCACAGCGCCAGCAGGTTTTCCGGCCGGAGCCCGCCGTCCAGCATAAGCGCGTAGCCCCAGGAGGCGGGGAACAGCCTGCCGGCGGCTGTAAAAACTCCGGGCAGCAGCTCGCGGGGAAACAGGATGCCGGAAAGCAGAATGGACGGCAGAAACACGATCTGGGAAAACATGGTGGATTTTGCCTGGTTTCGGTTCACCAGCCCCAGGACGCAGCCGACGCTCAGCGAAACGGTGATAAAAACCGCGAGGGCACCGAAATAGGCCGGCGCGCTTGCCGGGCGAGCGGCACCGAAAAGCAGAGGGGCGACGAGATACAGGCTGATGCACATTACCGTCAGATGCGCAAAAGCGGACAGGCACATGGCAGCGAGGCCGAAGCACAGCGGGACGCCGTTTGCCGTGTACATCTTTTTGATGTCGCCGGCGTAGGTTTCGACGATGGACGGCGGCAGGCCGATCAGAGCACCCATAGATACACCCATGACGGACATGGACGGGATCAGCGTATGCTGCATTTCGGGATTTACGGCAGTGAATACGCTTCCCATAAATGCGAAGAACAGCAGCGGAACAACATAGCAGGTGATCAGGAGCGTTTTGCTGCGGATGTCGAGCCGCCACTGCAGCGCTGCTGCGTAGAGGAAGGCGCGCATGTTTTTTCCTCCTTTGTCAATCGGATAAAATCCTCCTCCAGAGAACCGCGGTCGATTTGGATATCGGTTATCCGGATAGCTTTTTTTCGGTAATCCTCCAGGGAAAGCAGCAGGGCAGCGCCGATATCGTCAGTACGGAGGATTTCCTCGCCCTGTTCGCTTTTGATGCAGATGGTGAAAGACTTTCCGGCTTTTTCGGCCAGTTCTTCGGTTGTGCCGACGAAAGCGGCAGACCCGCCGCTGAGGATGGCGATGCGGTCGCACAGAGCTTTTACCTCGGTCATGTCGTGACTGGCCAGCAGGATGGTTTTGCCCTGCGCTTTCAGCCGGCGTATCTGGCTGTGCAGCGCGATTCTGCCCTCTACATCCAGTCCGGCGGTTGGTTCGTCCAGAAAGACGATGTCCGGATTGCCGGTCAGGGCGAGGGCAAGGTGAAGCCGGCGTTTCTGTCCGGTGGACAACTGTCCGTACAGCTTTGCGGAAAATGTCCCTATGCCCAATCCGTCCAGCAGATCCCGGTCGGGCCTCGTCCTATGCCACCGGGCAAACAGTTCTGCCGCCTCCAGCGGCTTGATGCAGGCCGGCAGAGTGGCGGACTGCAGCTGTATCCCCATTTTGCCGCTGACCCGGATTTCTCCGCTGTCCGGACGCCTGAGGCCTTCGATACATTCCAGTGCTGTGGTTTTTCCGGCACCGTTTGTTCCCAGCAGGGCAAAAATTTCGCCCTGCCGTACGGCAAAGGTCAGTTCTCGCAGAACGGGATGACTGCCGTAGCTTTTGGTTAAAGCGGATACCTCTATGGTTGTGTGCATTAATGCCGCCTCCTTTTCGGTAGGATTCATCGGCCGTCCGGTGTATCTCCGAAAGGCCGGGTTCCGGTTTTCGCGAAATAGACCTCCAACGCCGGTGTGATATAGGCGCCGACCAGTGCCTGTTTTTGTGCCCATTCGCTGTCGGCCGCCCCGGTGTCCGCCAGTTCATTCAGCCGGGCGAGCAGCTGTGTATCTCCCTCGGCGAATTCCATCAGCAGGTTCCAGTAGGCTTTCGCCGCCGCCTGTCCCCGGGCGCTGTCTGGCGGCACGCCTTCTTTATGCAGCTGCAGGATTTCTTCGGTCAGCTGGCCGAAATGGCTGAGAAAGGCCTGCGCACTTTCGCGGTCGAAATGCCGGCGGAGAAAATCGAGCGTTGGTTCGTCGAAATGCTTGATCAGCGCGTAGCCTTCGTTTTTCATCTGCAGATTGACCAGAATATCCGCATATTTTTTGAAATCCACCGTCTGCATCTGCTGCACCTCGGCCTTGAGCAGCTCGGTTTCCCGCAGCGCCTCGGACAACACCTCCAGCTGCTGCCGGAGGCTGTCCGCCTGCTCGTCGAGAACGCGTGCCACTTCCGCAGGTGTCTCCAGCGGGATCAGCCGCAGCCGGATGTCATCCAGGGAAAAGCCCAGTTTTTTCAGAGACAAAATCTGGTGAAGCCGTACCAGATCCTTATCCGTGTAAAGCCGCCGTCCGCCCTCGCTTTTTGCCGAAGGGGACAGCAGTCCTGTACGGTCGTAGAACTGCAGTGTGCGCACGGTGGTTTCCATCTTTCTGGCGATTTCGCCCACCGTCATATACCCGTCCGGTATGGCGTTTTGTTTTTTCATTCGGCTGTACATCCTTTCCGGTTTGTCAAACAGAGTATACACCATGACGCAGCGTAACAAGCAAGCTTTTTTCATCGGCTTTTTCAGAGGCGCTGAAGCGGACGGGAAACACAGCACGCAATTGACGCTGCGGGGGTTGTATGCTACAATGCCCTCGATGAAGAAAAAGGAGGAACGGCGTTATGGCAGTAACCAGGATACTGGCGATCGGCAACAGCTTTTCGGAAGACGCGGCATATTATGTGCATCCGATGGCGGAAGCGGCCGGTGCACAGGTGAAAATTGTCAATCTGTATATTGGCGGTTGCTCCCTGGAAACGCACTGGCGAAATATCGAAAGCGGGGAAGCCGCCTATCAGTATCAGCTCAACGGGGTGAATACCGAACGGTATGTGTCGGTGGAGGAAGCGCTCGGGGAAGAGGCGTGGGATTATGTTGTCACCCAGCAGGCCAGTCATGACAGCGGCTGGCTGGATACCTATACGCCGTTCATTGGGCGAATGCAGGCGTATATCCGGCAGAAAGCGCCTTCTGCCGAACTGCTGTTGCATGAAACCTGGGCATATGAGACCGACAGCAGTCACGGGGCGTTTATGCGATACAACCGCAGCCAGACCGAGATGTTTGAGCGGCTGCGCCATGCGTACCGGAAGACGGCACAGGACTGCGGCCTGCGGCTGATTCCGTCCGGCGAGGTGATTCAGCGGCTGCGTGGGACCGACCCGTTCCGTTATGCGCAGGGCGGTATGTCCCTGTGCCGGGACGGTTTCCATATGAGTTATCTTTACGGGCGGTATCTGTTGGCCTGCGTCTGGACGACATATCTGCTGCATCTGCCGCTGGCGGACAACGCGTTTGTACCGTCCACTGCGCTGGCTCCGGAGGAAAAGGCGGACCCGGCTGTCCTGCAGGTCATCCGGGAAGGTGTGACCGCAGCACTGGCCTGAGCGAAGAACCCCCCTCTGCCGTTCGGCAGAGGGGGTTCTATTCTTCGGGGTTTTTGAGAAGCCGAAAGGTGTTTTTGTGGAAATCAAGAACCCCCTCCCGTTTGAGCTGTGCAAGGACTGCGCACATAGCGCTGCGGTCAACACTGAGAAAATCGGCCAGCTGCTGTCGGTCGTAGGGGATGGTGAAAAAGGCAGAACCCTGCTGCCGCGCCTGTCCGGACAGATAGGCCAGCAGTTTGCCGCGGGTGCTACGTCTGGTGATTGTCGCCATCTTTCCGGTCAGCCGCAGGTTTTTCTCCGCGAGAATGGTCAGCAGGTTTTCGACCAGCCGCATGTGGTCAGCAGAAGGAAGCACCCACGGCTGGAATAGGCTGCGCCGGTCCAGAAAGGCTGCCGTGCTGTCCTCGGCCGCAACGGCGCTGACCCCCATCACGGTTCCGGGAACGCAGGCATAGGCTTCGCCGAACAGGTCGCCCGGCTCGATCGTGACGAGAATAGTCCGGTTGCCCCAGTAATCCTGCTGGAGGATGTGCACCCTGCCGCTGAGCAGGATGCCGATTGCGCTGGAGGTACTGCCCTCAGCGAGAATGGTTTCACCTTTGGCATACGACTTTTCGGCCGCTCCTAGGCGACGCAGCGTCCCGTGTGCATCGTCCGGGGAAAAGCCCTTTAGCAGCGGAATCTTCAGATGCTCCATGTGGTGACTTCCTTTGCAATAATGTTGGAATTACAACAGAAATTTCGGTTTCAGTATAGTATACTGTCTGCAGCAAAGCAAGAAATACCGATGGAAAGGAAGAAAAAATTTATGATACGTAATATCGTGCATATCGACGAGGAAAAATGCAACGGATGCGGCCTGTGTGCCGAAGCCTGCCATGAGGGTGCGATTGAGATGCGAGACGGCAAAGCGCGGCTGATCCGGGACGATTACTGCGACGGGCTGGGGGATTGCCTGCCGGCGTGTCCTGCGGGAGCGATCACAATCGAAAAGCGGGAAGCGGCGGCATACGATGAAGCGGCGGTGCAGGCGAGACAGGCAGCAAAAGTGACCGAACCGCTGGCCTGCGGTTGTCCGGGTACACAGGCGCGGCGGATTCAGCATGAGGTCGAACCAGTGCCGACCAACACGGCGCACCCGGTACAGAGCCGGCTGAGCCAGTGGCCGGTGCAGATTCAGCTTGTGGCACCGCGCGCGCCGTATTTCGCCGGTGCACATTTGCTGGTGGCAGCGGACTGCACGGCGTATGCATACGGGGATTTTCATGAGCGGTTTATCAAAGGACGCGTGACCCTGGTGGGCTGCCCGAAGCTGGATCCGGTGGATTATACCGATAAGCTCACCGCGATCCTGCAGGATAACGATATCCGCAGCCTGACCATCGTGCGTATGGAGGTGCCGTGCTGCGGCGGACTGGAAAACGCGGCGAAAACCGCGCTGCAAAGGAGCGGAAAATTTATTCCCTGGCAGGTGGTCACTATTTCCACCGACGGCAGGATCCTTTCCTGAACGTCAGACGATAGCCGCCTGCGGGCCGCTTTTGAGTACTGTACAGAACAGCCAGTCGAAAAACTCGCAAAAATGCGGTGAAAAATCCAGTGATTTTTGCACCTTGAACAATCCGCTCGGATCAGGTATACTGAAATGGGGAATTCATCAACATAAAAGGGGTGCAGAACAATGATTTGTCCAAAATGCGGCAGCGAATATCAGGGGAATCAGTGTCCGAATGGATGCAATACGGTGCAGGGGACGGCTCAGCCGGTTTATGCACAGCCGCCGGTTTATGCGCAGCCGGTGTATGTCCAGCAGCCGGTGGTTGCCGTGCCGATGATCAGCCCGAAAAGTAAAATTGCGGCGTTGCTTCTCTGCATATTCCTGGGCGGTATCGGCATCCATCGTTTTTATGTCGGCAAGGTGGGGACCGGGATCCTGTATCTGTTCACCGGCGGCTTGTTCGGCATCGGCGTGCTTGTGGATATTATCAATATCGCCTGCGGCAATTTCCGCGATAATATGGGGATGTTCCTGAAGAAATAACCGGAGCGCAGACGGCACCATGCCGTGGTTTCGCATAATCCAAACAGCCTCCCGCCGAACCTTCGGCGGGAGGCTGTTTTCAGGCGTGCGTTCTTTTGTTCTGCATCCGGCTGTAAAGGCCGCCCAGGCGTATTTTCACAAAACGGATGCCGCGGGCGAGCAGCTTGATGCGCAGAATGCGTTTTTTAACAATGGCGCCGGCAAGAATCTGATCCATCCTTCCCTGAAGGCGGCAATTGGCGGCGCAGTACTGCAGTTCTTCTGTCTCGAGCGTTTCCTGTATGGCGAGGGTGCGCGCCTTTGCACGCAGGGGGCAGGAGGGATGATACAGGTCGAAATAACAGGACCAGGTCCATTTGACAAAGAGGAAGCGGGCTTGCCGCCGGGAATCCTCCGGACAGCCCATGTCGTGGGCAAAAGCGGCGGTTTCCCGGTACAGCTTCTGCATCATCGCAAATTTACCCGGCCGGTAGCGGGTGACGGAACTCCCGGCGTCCGGATGGATATAGAGAAAATAGCACGGCTCCAGAAAGACCATACGCTCGATGGTGCGCAGATACTGCAGGTTGAACAGCAGGTCCTCCCCGAGATCGGTGGAGGTATCTACCAGAAGCTTGTGTGTGCGCAGGAGAGATAAGCAGTATACCTTGTTGGACATGGAGTGCATCAGATGTTCCTGCAGCAGGGAGACCGTTTCGGTGCCAATGGCTGTTTTGCCCTCGAACACCCCTTCGGCGTGGGTGGTGCACCCGAGCGGCGCGCCGCTCTGCGTCTGTTCCGCTACGCCGCAGACGGCGAGCTGGGCATCTGCGCGGTCCATAGCGCCGAGCATTTCGGTATACATTTCCGGCAGAACGGCGTCATCCGCATCGACAAAGGTGATGTAATCCCCGGAAGCGGCCCGTATTCCCGCGTTGCGCGCTGCCGAAACGCCGGCGTTTTCCTGCTCGACCAGACGTATGCGGGGTTCTTTTTCGGCATAGTTTCGGCAGATTTCCCCGGAACGGTCGGTGGAACCGTCGTTGACGAGGATCAGCTCGATATCCGTCCAGTTCTGGCTCAGCAGGGAATCGATGGTGTGCGCAAGGACCTCCTGCGCGTTATAAACCGGAACCACAATGCTCAGCTTCATCACGGTTCCTCCGTTTCGTTCATATACCGCCGATAGATCGCCGCCATCTGTCCGAGCGCATGGTCGAGACTGTATTGCTGCACGTCTTCCAGGTTGGCTTCACGCATGGCCTGCCGGGCAGAGGGATCCTGTGCGAGACGCTCGATGGCATGGCGGAAGGCGTCGGCGTCGTTGTCGGGAGCCAGCAGCCCGTTTCGCTGTTCTCTGATAACATCAGTTTGTCCGCGGATGGCAGAGCATACGACGGGAAGACCGGAAGCCATACCCTCAATGACGTTGATCGGCAGCCCTTCCTGATGGCTCGGCGCGACCAGAAGATCCGCTGCCTGATACAGGCGGTCGACGTCGCGGCGGTAACCGAGGAAATGCACAAAGGGGGCAATGCCCAGCCGTTCGCACTCTTTCCGGCTTTCCTGCTGCAAAGCGCCGACGCCGGCGAAGAGCACCTGAAGCCCGGGCAGCGTCTTTTTCAGTTCTGGCAGAATGCCCAGCAGCAGCTGGTGGTTTTTGCGCGGAATAAACTCGGCCACATAAATCAGGATGAAAGCGTCAGCGGGCAGGTCCAGCTCCTGCCGGATCTGCCGCTGCTCATTACTGTCCACGGCGCGAAAACGCTGAAGGCTGACGCCGACGCCGTCGATTTTTTCGATCCGTCCCGCCCGGAAATGGCGGTCGACGGCGCGGGAATAATCCTCTTCGTTCATGGTGATCAGGCAGTCGGTGCGCCGCGCCAGCCATTTTTCTACCGGATAGAAAAAGAGCCAGTTGAATTTTGGCGCGCCGCGGTAAAAGTGGAAGCCGTGCGCGGTGTACAGCACGCGGGTTCCCTTTTTTCGGGCTTTGGAGGCAGCCAGGCGCGTGACGACGCCGCCGACCGGGGTATGGCAGTGGATGATGTCGTAATTTTCGGTGTCGATCACCCGTTTCAGTTCGCGATAGGCGCGTAGATTCTGCGGGGAATAGGGAGAGCGCGAAAACGGGATGCAGAAGGTACGATCGCAGGCAGGGGGCGCCTCGTCATCTCCGCAGGCATAATGAACCTCCCAGCCCTGCTCCTGGAACCACCGCATGAAAGGCAGGTTGAACTTGGCAAAATTGGCTGTATGAGAGGTAAAAAGAACCTTTTTGGGCATGAAAATGATTCACCACTTTCCAAAGGGTATCATTGGATGGATTTCGGAAAGCCCGGGCCAGCCGCCGGGCAGGGACGGGCTCTTCCGGACGCAAATAGCTTGTACTGCCAAAAGAGCGCCCTGTCGCCTAAGTCTATCATTAAATCCCGGATTTGTCCAGCGGTGCCGGCAGGGGGAAAACAAAACAGGCAGAACCGAAAGGTTCTGCCTGTTTTTCATGGAGCGGCTTACGAGGCTCGAACTCGCTACCTCCACCTTGGCAAGGTGGCGCTC
>CAJKBW010000039.1 GCA_905198295.1 uncultured Oscillospiraceae bacterium
CGTCCCGCCAGTTCTGCGGGTTCCCGATTTCGTCGTAGGTGATCGTCGTCCCGTTAAACCCGGTGAGCAGGTCTTTCCACTCCGTATCGCCATATGTGTAAGAATTGCTCACAACGCTGTTTACGGTTTTCGACAGAAGATTCCCGCCGTTGTCGTAGCTGTACTCGATCACATCCCCATTCTGGTAAGTTTCCTTCACCAGCTGGTTGTACGCGTCGTATTCATAGCTTACCTGCACCACGCCGTTTTCACTCAGGGTCAGAATATGCCGTTAATGGTCATTGACTATAACACAAATCGAGTATTATACGTACATCTTACACCAAATGTACCCATTTGTAAAGCGTCTAAAAAGCAACAATCCCATGATAAATATACGTGGGATTGTTGCTTTTTGGATAATTCTCGCCTTTTTAAATCTCTTTACCATCAAAAAATTATTGAATATACACGATTAAATCAGGGATAGTACGCTTGTCTTCTGGCAGGTTGTACTCTAATATTTTACTCTACAAACCAAATACATAATACCTTACCATCCTTTTTTGTATGGCTATGCTACAGTCGTTACCAAGAGTTATCGTATCAGATTCCTTCCAAAATGATACTATCCAAATTGCGTCTTCTTCATCGTAAAACAACAGATTGTGGAGTATATTCTTGAACACTAAAACTTTTTATACCATTGAATATTTGATTTTAAATGTTTCAGCATAATTTTGAGCAATTAAATTATTTTCAATAAATAAATTTATTTCTTCTGAATCTTTAAATGCATCACGTCCTATATAAATAACTGACACTGGTAAACTTAACTTTTTTAGTTTTGGACACATTGCAAATGCACGTTCCCCTATTTCTTGTGTCCTTGATGGTAATTCCATATCAGTAATAGAATAACTCCCTTCAAATGCGCTGTCACCTATAATTTTTAGATTTTTACAGTCATTTAAAATAACAGAATCCGCTCCACAACTTAAAAAAGCGCATTTTTCTATTTTTTCTATCCTTTCAGGCAGAACAATTTTTCCCATTCTACAAGACGAAAAAGCTCTTATTCCTATACTCTTAATATAATCTGGTACTACATATTCTTCAACAGCATGCGATATAGGAACACGTAATAGAGTCATCTCCTTTTTATTAACTAAGGCATAATTATCTACAGTCAAAAATTCGTTTCGATAATCCACACGAAAACTATCCCAAGTATATTGTGTTAAAAATCCGGGTGAAACATATTCAACAGTACTTGAGATTTTTAGCACTTTAACCGGAGAAGAAATATCTACAACATTACTTATCGATACACATTTAATTCCTTCGGGGATAGCTATTTCACTATCGTTTCCAGTATATGCGATCAAGAAACGATCTTGAATTATAACAAAACTATTTTTTTGACTATTTAGCCACGATGTATTTAAGAAGGCATAATCACAAATCAATTTTAAGGATGATGCAAAAACAATCTCATTTAAATTAAGACAACACGCAAAAGCATATTGGTTAATAATTTCTGTACCTTCATTTATAGTTACAGAAGTTAAAAACTTTGCATCATAAAACGCATAATCATTAATTTGAAGAACAGTATCTGGAACAGTGTATTCTTCACCTTCTTTTCCAATAGGATACCAAACTAATTGCGTTCCATTATTCGAGAATAACACATTATCATACTCAGAAAAATAAGCATTATCTTTATCAATTAAAATATTTTGTATAGGAGTATGAGCAAAAACTGATGCGCTTATTTCGGATACTGATGACGTAATTGTTATTGTGGTTAGTGAATCACAAGATGCAAAGGCATAGTCTTCTATTATTTGAATAGTATCACTGAGTTCCACAGTGTGTAGATTAGTACACATTTCAAAAGCATTGTGTCGAATAACTTCAATTCCATCTGAAAATTTTAAAACCCTTATAGTCTTATTTTTTTCAAATGCGCCCACCCCAATGCTCTTCACTTTGTATCCCTTATATTCAGACGGAATTGTCACTTCACTATAGGGACCATAATAAGCTGTAATTTCTATACCGTCTTCTAAACTAATATAATCAAATTCATCCCAAGGATATTTATTACATCCCGATAAATAAAAGAAAAAAAGTACAATAACCACCATACTAAATGGTCTTTTCATTTAATCACTCTCTTTCATTAATAAGCCGACCATTCACCCCTAGGTAGTTTTATATCCCGTGGTGCCCTCCTATCCCAAGGGCTTTCCTTCCCATAATATTGAGTGAATTGTTTTTTAGTGAATACGATTGTTATACTCTCCTCATCACTTTTACCATTAATATATCTGTTGATATATTTTTCTTCTGGGCTCATTTGTGAACATATCATTTGGATAACAGTCACAACGTTGCCGACCATTGCAAATATACTATAACCAGATGCATCCGAAGCTACCGATAGAAATTCACTCAAAAAATCCAAGCTAGAGAGGTCATATACTGGATATTTATCTGCTAAATAATTTTTCCACCCCCGAACACTTGTGGTCATCGTATAGTATTCTGTAACTACAATATTGTAAGGATCCATCTGGAACGTTTCTACAAATGCATGTACATCAAAAGATCCTCGTTTAACGCTTCCACAGTAACTGCCTCGTATTCCATTCTTTCCAAGGTTAGAACTTAATATAGCATCCCATACAACAGCAGGACAGGCAGGCACTGCTTTAAAAGATGCATTACCACGCCCGCTGGGATCATATCCGTTTACTGGATTATTCCCACAATATGCAAACAAGTTATACGCCAAAATATCCTCGTTCGCACCCAGCAATCCATCCGCATTGATAAACCTGCCTACTTCAGGGTCATAATAGCGGCTCTGGAGATAGTATAAACCCGTCTCGGTGTCGTAATAGTACGAACGGTAGCGGATGAGATTAATATTGCCGATGAAACTTGCGTCGGCAGATTTATCGGTGCCCGCCGCGTCGGTCACACTCAGCAGCTTGCCCCACGCGTCATAGGTATACTTTGCGACAAGCGTTCCGCTGCTGTTGAGAATCCCGACCACATCGCCCTGACCGTTTTTCAGGTAATAATAATTCACCCCGTTATACTGGAACCCGGCAAGCCCATCCGCCGCATACAGATACACCAGCACGTTGTTTCCGGTCTTCTGCCCGATCAGGCTCGACCCATCCCAGACATATTCCGTCTTAGCCCCGTTGACAACTTTGCTCACACGAAGGCCATCGCTGTTATACGAATAGCTTACACCGAGATCGCCTTTTTGTAAAGCACCGAGCTGACGCCCATTCACCCACGTGAAACTCATGCCGTCCCGCCAGTTCTGCGGGTTCCCGATTTCGTCGTAGGTGATCGTCGTCCCGTTAAACCCGGTGAGCAGGTCTTTCCACTCCGTATCGCCATATGTGTAAGAATTGCTCACAACGCTGTTTACGGTTTTCGACAGAAGATTCCCGCCGTTGTCGTAGCTGTACTCGATCACATCCCCATTCTGGTAAGTTTCCTTCACCAGCTGGTTGTACGCGTCGTATTCATAGCTTACCTGCACCACGCCGTTTTCCTTGATCGACGTGATGTTCCCGAGCGCGTCATAGGCATACTCCACGTCCAGCAGTCCGGCTCCGCTGAGCTTTTTCAGCAGCGTCGTCGTGCTGCCAGCCACGCCGTCGTGGTAGGTATAGCTGAGAGTCTTATTCCCCGGCAGGCTCTTTTCCTTCAGGCGCAGCAGGCTGTCATAGGTATACTCCGCCGTATACCCCGGCAGCACCGACTTCTGCAGGACATCGTCCACACCGTATGTGTATTCCTGGGCGATTTTCTTCCCGAACACCAAATAGTTCCAGTTGGTCAGGTTGTTGTTCAGGTCATAGGCATACCCGCCGCGGTTGCCCTGACTATCCCACCACGACGACAGGCGGCCGATCGTGTCATAGTTGAACATGGTCTGAACGCCGTTGACCCGGTCCACCAGCTTGCCCAGCTTCCCGTCGTTCGCATACAGATACCGGAACGCTTCGGCGCCGTTATAGCTCCGCGACACCACACGCCCCAGCGCATCGTAGCCATATGACACATACGCGCCGTTCCCATAGGTGGATTTCGCCAGTTTACCGTTTCCGTTAGCAAACTCGTTGAGCGTCAGCAGACGGTTTCCCACCTTGGTGTTCACACGGTTCCCGAACTGGTCATACCCCATCGTATAGCTGAACCCGTTATGCTTGATTTCGCTCAGGTACCGCTTCGCGTTATACACGTATTCCACTGCCGCATCCCCCTGCTGCACCTTCGTCAGCAGGTCGTTGAGTTGGTTATACGTATACGACACGGTCTGTTCCTGCGCCGTCCCCTGCGCCGCCGTCACGCTGTTGAGCACGCCGCTTCCATGATTATAGCCGTATTCTGTGGTCACGCCGCGGCTGTCGGTGACGCTTTCGGTAAAGTCCCCCTTCGTCGAATACGACGCCGTCGATTTGATGGACGTATCCTCCAGCGGCGTCACGCGCTCCATATACCAGTACTGGTTCCAGTCCTTCGTGTCCCCGGCCGCCAGCGTCACCGTGCGGCCGCCATCCTCTACGGCCAGGTATTTTCCCGTACTTTTATGCTTGAACCGGAACGCGCCGTCCTCGGACACTTCGATCCCAAGCTCTGTATCGGCATTCGTATACCATTTGTACAAGTCCATGTTGCCCGCCGCATTGCTGCGCAGGAATAGCCCATACTGCGCAGCCCACAGGTAATAGTGCCCTGCGGATGATATCCGGATTTCCCAAACCTGATCCCCAGCGCGCAGCGCATAATAGGTGATAATTTCTGTTTCGGAATGCGCCGACAGGATTTCCCCGCTTTTCTTATTCCGCACATATACCGGCGTATCGATTACAATTGATTCGAGCGCCGGATTGCCAACTACACTGCTTTCGGTCACGTTGCCGAACGAGTCCCGCGTGAAATTGTATTCTATTCCGCTGGTGTTCCGTGCGCGCATCAGCAGTTCGGTCGTCGAGTCATAATCATAGTATGCAAAATTCCCCTTCGGGTCGGTGATATGGGCGACATTGCCCCCACGATCCGACGAAAACTGCTGCTCCCTTTCGTTGTCTTCCACGCTGACCAGATTTCCGTCTTTATCGTAGGTATAGCTCGGCACCTCGTCCTTGAGCACCTGCACCTTATCGAATACCGCGTAGTTCACATTATTCGCATACATCAGGTCAATGTCCACATTGACCGGCCGGCGGGAAGGATTATCCCGATCCTCCAGACAGAAAGGCAGGCTCATATACTGCCAGCCTGTGCAGTTCTTATCGAACGATTCTTCGATCACGCGCGATTCGCCGGTGTTATAATGCACATGAATGCGCACGCCGAATTTCGCCGTCTCGTTGGCAGCGGAGTTTCCTTTTGCCCAAAGGCTGAGCACATATGTCGATTTGGCTTGCCCGCTGCTGCCCATAAACATCCGCTGGCTTACGCCGGTTGCATCCGTTACCCTGCCGTTGATCCGCAGCGCACGGCCGCCGTCCAGCGTCTCATAGCTTTTCGCATACGAGCCGCCGGTGGTTACCGGATCCCAGTCGTTTATACCACTGCCATTCGTCCCGTCCTGCTCCATTTCGGTGTTTTCCAGCCAGTTATACGGGTTCGCCACTTCCCCTTCCTCGAGCTGCACACAGTCGAAATGCACCGTCCCGGCGTGGCTTCCGTAATAGAACAGATAGACCCCGCTGAACAAATCCGTCGGATTCTCCGGCACCGTTACCGTTACGCTGAGCCGCTCCCAGCCGTCTCCGGTAGGCTGACGCAGCGCCTCCGACAGCTTGATGCGCGTACTGCCGTCCGCCTGCTCTTCCCACAGGCCGATCTCTACCAGATCGCCTTCCGGAAGATCCGGTGCGTATACGTAGGCTGACGCCGTATAGGTTTTTCCCGGTTCATAGGGTAGTACTGTCCTCGTGACACCAGAACGCCTGCGTCGGTGTCTCGGAAGCGGTCTTGGTGATCGCCCATGACCAGGCGCTGTGATAACCCATCTCCTTATCTACGAAGAATGTATTATGCGCTGCCGCATTCGCGTCCCACGTCCGGTTGCTCCAATAGCTATTTGTCCATTCCGCACTATGGTTT
This sequence comes from uncultured Oscillospiraceae bacterium, assembly GCA_905198295.1. Taxonomy (GTDB): domain Bacteria; phylum Bacillota; class Clostridia; order Oscillospirales; family Acutalibacteraceae; genus UMGS1591. The sequence continues at coordinate 6,130 of CAJKBW010000039.1, forward strand.
TTCAGCAGGTTCGTCGACATTTTTCCGCCCGATGAGGCCTGCTCCACACGGTTGATGGCGCTGTTTTTCACCTCTGCGCCGGAACCCGCCGTATAGCTGTACTGCGAACCGCCGTACTCTTCCTTATTGTCCGCACGCTTCGAATAAGTCGAAATTGTCCGGCCCCAGTTATCAAACACATAGGTCGTCAGGATATCGTCATCGTTTCCGTATACATCGTCCTTACCGCTGGTACGGTATTCCGTTGTATTGTAATCCGGATAGGAAATGGTCATTTTCTGTCCCCGCCAGCTATCTGCCGACGGTGAATATTTCGCCCATTCCGTCACCGATACAACCCGCCCCTTGGCGTCGTATCCATACTCCACGGCCGTCCCGTTTTCGTCTTCCACGCGGGTCAGCAGATTATAGGTCGTCCCGGCTATGGTTTTCGCCTGATAGGTAAATTTCGTATACCCGCCGTCCGGATAGGTGATCTGGGTCAGCAGGTTTCCGGTGTAGCTGTAACGGGTAATCCGGCCGGCAATATCCGTGATTGTTGTCAGGTAATACGATTCGTTCAGGTCCAGCTGAAGCTGTTTTTTGGCGCCGTCCTCCACTACGCCGAGGTAATAAACCCCATACTTGTACAGATATCCCCCACGCACGCTGTGCTCGTCAGCCGGTGTATAGTCCCGTACCCAGCCGCCATCCACTTCGAACTGCATCGATGAGCCGTCTTCCATCACCAGGCGGTCATACAGCTCACCTTCGCCGCGCGCCTTGAAAGTCAATCCCAAGCCATCTTCATCCACGATTTTTCCGTCGTCATTTTCATACAGATAATGCTCGGTCCCATCTTTGTCGGTGTAGATATACTTATAGCGCTCGCCCAGCCGCTGATACAGTGAGTCCGGATCGCTCGATTCCGGTATTTTGCTCAGCCGCTGCTGCACATCCAGCTTCCATCCGTAGCCGGTCAGAGGTCTAAACATATAATCCGGATCGGAGGTTCGCCAGGAAAAATTGCGGTCCGATGACAATGAATTGTAAACATGGCTCACCGACGCCGGCATATAATTGCTTGCCGTCGATGCATCTCCATGTATATATACCAAACGTCCCGAAAAATCGTTGATCGCCCCTACACCAGAACGGCCAAGATCCTGGTCATGATGCGTCCAATAGCTCTCCAGTCCTTTGGTATCCCGGTAGGTAAACATGTACAGCGGGCAGCCCGCTTCAATATAATCGCTGCTGTAAAACCGCATCCACAGGGTACTCTTCGGGTTATTGTACGCTTTGAGCAATATGCCATAATTCGGATGCCCGGACGGATCATCCAGCCATTGTTGTGCCGCTTTCGTCACATCGAAGGTATACAGCTTCGCAGATGTCTGCAGATCCCGGTCATGCATGATGGCATAGTCCAGCACCGGCTGTCCGGCCATTGCACCGCTTTCCACATGGATGATCTCATCCACGGAAATATTTTCCACATTCCAGTTCCGGTCAATCGCTATCGCGTTTACCTGCAGATCCGGCGAACTGGTATCCTGATTGTCCTGCTGATAATACAGATTCAGGCTGGCCGATATAAGCCGACTGTTCAGACTGAGCTCCTTCGGCAGCTCTTTATAAACAGCAGCCCCGATCTCTACACCCGACATACTGCCCGTAAACAGCCAGCGCTTATCTGTCACACCGCTCGGCGTGCTGCTGCCGAAGACCATGGTCGTATCCTTTATTGTATGCCGGGTGCCTACCACAAAGGTCGGATCAACCGTCACCGGATACGCGCGTTCTTCTGCCTCAAGCCATTCCCGATCGGGCGTCACGGTATACCGGTATCCACCCGCCTCTTCGGTCAGCGTTACCGTAACCGCATCGCTGTATTCGTCGTTTGCATCCCACATGTAAGGCGCTTGAATCGCCAGCACATCGGTATCCCCATCACGGAATACTACACTGCCATCCTCCTGCAGGCTGGCAGTCAGGCCGCCGCTGTCCACATGAAAGGTAAAGCTTTCCTGCTCCGGCAAACGGTTCAGAATCAGGCTTTCCTTCAGACTCCGGCCTTTCAGATCATAGGTCAGGTCGACATCCGGCAGCGGTGCCGCATATGCCACCTCCGCTGTCAGCTTGTGCAGCGACGTCATTTCATGCTGGATCGCCTGTGCCACATTTTCTTTTGATACTGCGGCAATATCCGCATCCAGCACCTGCACGGCGGCTGCATTTGCCGCCGTTTTCTTCCCCTGCTCAGCTTTCAGCTGATCCGCACGCTGGAGCAGCTGATCCAGACGGCTCGCTTCCGGCTGCACGACCGCCGCATTGGCCGCGCGCGGTGTTTCCAGCTCAAACGCTACCGTTTTTCCCGCATATTCCAGGTAAACCGGCGAATGCCTGTCCAGGAAATTGGGCAGGGATACTTTAAAATCGCTCGCTTTATTCTGCCGATATCCCTTTCCATCACGCTGGATGCTCACCAGCGTGTTATCGATGTCTTTCCATTCTCCATCTTTCTGATAATGCACCGGTTCGTTATAGGACGCCGCTACATATGCACCGTCCGAACGGCGGAACACTTTTACTTCTTCTTCCCGCTTGGATATTTCCTCCCCCACAAGCAGCGGTTCTTCGACAGGATCCTGCGGTTCGGCAGCCGCTTCGCTTTCACTGGTCAGTTCCTGCCTCCCGGCCGAACTCTCCACCGCAAATGCGGCGGCTGGCAGTGTCTCTGCCGCAATCACCGCGCTGCACACTACTGCCAGCAGACTTCTGACCCACTTTTTCATTTCCGCATCCCCTCTGTGCTTAATTTTCGCAATTTGTGATTGTCAATCACAATGCAAAGCATAGCACAGTTTCACGTTTATTACAATACTCTTCATAATTTTTCTTTTATTTTTATGCATATTAGCGAAACGCGATTTTTTAAGCAGCTGTTTATGCCATTCGGTACATAAGCGTCGCACGGAAATCTTCGTATGTAAACGTCTAAAATTACCACACTAAACAACAAACTTTTTAATTCAAAAGGATTGTTCCAAAGAAAAAACTGCATAAGGAAGCATATTTCCTGCCGGGAAAGTATGCCAGCACCACCGCATAGTCTATGGGGTAAATTTCTTTTAGTTCAATCAGGCAGCGTTTTACCATACTGTCAAAGTTTCCGTGGTTACCAACATAGAAACTACAAACATTTGTATTTCTAATCAAATCAATGAGAGTCGACTTCAGTGTCGGCTCTATTTCTTTTGGTGTATCTTTATGTCCAAAGAATGTACAAGTTAGCATGGTTTTGCCCCATGTCTTGACCAGTATGGCGGTCAATGCTTTGGCTCAATATAACATAAAATATAAATAATTATAACCAATACTGATCAAAACTATTTACGAGGTAAGGCTATGGAACACAAAATCAGAAGAGATTTAAATATGGGTACAAATCTGCGCGCATTGAGAGATAAGTCGGGATTGTCGCAAGAAAAGTTATGTGCTGAACTTCAGCGTAGAGGTTGTGATATAGGCAGAACAACTTACGCTAAATATGAATCCGGTGAACTGAATATAAAAGCAAGTGTGATTGTTCTTTTGAAAAAGATATATAATTGCTCTTACGACGATTTCTTTGCAGGGTTAGAATAGGCGACTTATGCGTTAGTATGAAGTTTTGCACAAAGCACATATTCTTCACTCTCAAACGGATAAACTATTTATATAGAATCCGTTTTCTGGAGGTCGGCGTATGAATACAAGAAAAGCGGTTGCCAACCGATTGCTTGAACTGTGCGAGCAGAAAAATTTATCTATTAATGCGCTCGCAACAACCTCTGCTGTTCCGCCTTCAACACTGAAAAATATTATTAACGGCGGCAGCCAAAATGCCGGTATAGTAACGATTAAAAAGTTGTGTGACGGTTTGGAAATTTCACTTTTTGATTTCTTTGACACAGAAACATTTAAAACCTTAGAACAAGAGATAAAGTGATTTTAAGCCAGAGCGCCTCCGACCATTTTGGAGTCGTAATATAGAAAAAACCTACCGTTCGATTTCGGTAGGTTTTTTACTTCTTTATATCGCCGCAACAGCAGCTCTTTTTCTTGCATTCCCTTGTCAGCCGTCAGATGGTGTCGTCATCCTCATCCGAACGGACATTTTTGGTTAAACGCTTGCCCTTACGCATTTCATATTCGTTATATTGCTTGGGAATCGTGTTCTTCCTGCCCTTATCCTCATCCTCATCGAGATCGGCTTTATCCGTACGCCCCATATCCTGGAACACGGCCTCCGGTTCTTCCTCAGCGTTTTGATGAAGCGACGGATCGTTTTCCATTTCGATATTCAGCGTACGGAGGATCGTGCGGTCTTCATCCGGATGGGCTTCGTAATAGGGATCGATAATATGCTTTTTGATCAACGGGAAAATATTGTATTGAATCAGATACGAGCGGAAAGCCGGAAAAATGAGCACAAACACTGCCAAATCAATCACAATACCGATCGGGCCCAGCATGAACAGGAAGAAGCCGCCGACATAAAACACCGCCAGGATAACAAAGATCAACAGGTTACGCAGCAGACCGGCGAACGCAAACACCAGCGCGTTTTTATACAACTGTTTGATTGTGAACTTGAAGGTGATCATCATCATGGGGATATAATATTTCATAAAGGTGAAAATCAGGGATATCGCCAGTGTGAGAGCCAGAAGAATCATGTTCATGATCCCGGAATCCTCACCGAGCGCGCCAAAACCGAAGAAATACAAATCAAAGGCCAGCAGCAGGGTCAGTACCAAATTGATAATGCCGACCGGGAGCGCCTGCTTCCAGTTCTTTTTGATGGTGTCAAAAAAGTCACCGGAAACAAAGGCGTGCTTTTCCCGGACAAAGTTGCGGGTAATATAGGTCAGACCGGCATCGGCAAGTCCGCCGGTCACGACAGGGATCGAAACCAGAATATACAGCAGATTTGCCGTAGCGAGCCGCCAGAATTTGCGGAAATAAATTTCAAAAAAGCGGACGAACCCCTTTTTCTTCGGTGCATTTTTATCCACACCTGGGCCTGGTTTGTTGTAATCGAATAAGCCAAAAAATCCCGCCAAGTTTTACACTTCCCTTACAGCATATTATGTAGAAAACAAACCGCCTGCGATCAGCTGCAGACAGACATCCAGAACCCCTGAAACGAGTGCGATGCCCACAAACAGCAGGAACCGTACACAATACATCCGAAACATGGGCCAAAGCCCGCCGATGGTCGACCCAGGAAGGAGCTGCCGGCTGATGGCAACCGACATGCGCAGCGACTCGGCGCAGCCCATCAGCAGGCCCGCTGCCGCCACAAGCGTATGCGGCAGCACCAGAACCGCGACATAGACAATGCCCATACTGCCGCGCAGCTGATACTGATAAGCCTCGGTCAATCCAAGTCCCAGTCCGAAAAAAAGCGGTACCAGAAAGGCTAACGGGGCGCCATAGGCCGAAAGTCCGCCCAAAAAAAGCAGCCCCAGCAAAACAAAGGACGAGAGACACGAGGCACAAAGCACCGCGATACCTTCCTGAAAACCGGATATGCCGGCATGCTGGCCAAACATCAGCAGAAGATCATCCGCAAGCTGTTCATGCGTCATCATGAACACGACAACGCCCAGCACCGTTCCTGTCACGAACAGCAGCAGAAACAACAGCAGACGCCGATTTTCTCCGAAAAATTCCCGCAAGGCAGGCCCATAGTTTGTCCTTCTCATAATTTTTCCTCCGCACAGTTTTTCCTGTCCTGTCAACATACTATGCAGAGGGAGCGCAATCTATGCGCCTTTATTCGCGAGCCTGATTCAGCGCCGTCTGGATCATAATCGCACATTCCAGCCGTTTTTTCTCCAGCTCGCAGGAAAGCGTATGGGCTTTGAGGATATCGCCCTCATACTGCTGGTTATTGGCATTGCAGCCGCCGGAGCAATAAAACTTTGCCCAACACCCGCGGCACTTCTCTTTGTTGTACACATTCGACCGGGCAAAGCGGGCTTTTTGTTCCAGATCGTAGTCCCGAGTCAGCACATTGCCCATCTGCCACTCGGGCTGGCCGACAAACTGATGACACGGGAATACCTTTCCTTCCGGATCCACGGCACAGTATTCATTCCCGCAGCCGCAGCCGCGCAGACGTTTAATTGCACAGGGACCCTGATCCAGATCCAGCATAAAGTGGAAAAAGTTGAACCCCTTCCCCTCCAGCTTGCGCTGCAGTACAATTTGGGCCAGCCGGTCATACTCCGCAAATATAGCCGGAAGATCCTCTTCACGCAGCGAATAGGGCAGCGCCGGATCGCTGATCACCGGCTCCACCGATACCTGATCAAAACCCAGATCCACCATATGCAGAACATCCTTTGAAAAATCCAGATTATTCCGCGTAAAGGTTCCGCGGACATAATAATCCTTATCCCCGCGCTTAGCCACAAACTGCTGGTATTTGGGCACGATTCCCGCATAGCTTCCCTTGCCGCCGGCATTCGGCCGCATTTCGTCGTTGACTTCCGGACGGCCATCCAGGGAAAGCACGACATTATGCATTTCCGCGTTGAGGAAATCCATGATATCCTCATTGAGCAAAACGCCGTTGGTGGTCATTGTAAAGCGAAATTCCTTGCCAGCTTCCTTTTCCCTTTTCCGGGCGTAGGCCACCGTTTGTTTGACCACGTCAAAATTCATCAGCGGCTCACCGCCGAAGAAATCCAGTTCGAGATGCCGGCGCCCGACCGACTTTTCAATCAGAAAATCAATAGCTGCCTTCGCCACGTCAAAGCTCATCACCTGCGGTTTGCCGCCGTAAATCCCCTGCCCGGCAAAACAATACTTACAGCGCAGATTACAGTCGTGGGACACATGCAGGCACATCGCCTTGAGCGGAGAAGACACCATGCGGTCGGCAAACTGCGCGTAGTCGTCCTCACTGAACAGCAGGCCGTTTTTCTGGAGTTCCAGCAATTCACCATAGGTTTCCTGTATATCGTCCGCTGTATAGTTTTCCTCCATTACGGTCAAAACATGCGGCGGACAGCTTTCCGGCAGCGGGCCTTCAAAATACCCCAGCAATTCATACGCTAACGCATCCACAGTGTGAACAGCACCGCTGTGCACATCCAGGACAATGTAAAACCCATTGTTTTCAAATCTATGTATCATGATTCGGCAGAACCCTTCTTTTTTCAACATCAAAAACAGCGAAACAGGGCGGACACACAGATCCGCCCTGTCAGGAGACGCGCAGAATTTATTTCTCGCACTTCTGGTTGGCAACCGTGCAGGAAGTCTTGCAGGCAGACTGGCAGGAAGCCTGACATTCGCCGCAGCCGCCCTTGGCCGCCGTCTCTTTGAGATTCTGCTTGTTGATGGTCTTGATGTGTTTCATAGTAAACATCCTCCTAAAATCATTGCAGGAAAAGCTCAGCGCTTCCCCATATTAACACCTAAAACGCCGCCCAGCGCAGCGCACCCGATCATAACCGCGAGTTTTACGACAGCATACGCCCCACGGATTTCCCGCAGTACCGCAAACCCGGCAAGCATCACGAGCAGGTACAGCAAAAGACCGCATACAGCGCCCAGCATCAGCCCTTTTTCCCGGGAAATCCGCGCCGCAACAATGCCGCTAATAAACGCACCGATTGCCGCCGCTGCCACAGCCATAGGGGTAACCGCCGCTTTGGGAATGTCGCTGGATGCCATCACTGCCGCCATAAGCAGCAGAATCAGCAGACAGCCTCCCGCGCCGATTACCGTACCGATCACGACCGGGCGCAAAACTCGTTTTATTATCGCCGAACTGTCCTCTTTACGCGGTTTCATACCCATTCCCCCAAGCCGAATTTCACTTTACAAAGAAAGCATATTCGGCGGCCGGCGGAATTAGTACGCACCAAAAGACATTTTCCCGCTGCCACTCAATCAGATATCGTCATCGTCGTCGTCATCGTCATCCGACTCGGTGGTATCATGAATGGTTTCGCAGCTCTGAATAGCCCATTTTTTGATGGTCATCTTGTTGCGATCCGCACCGGTTTCGATGACCAGCGTGTCTTCCTTGAGGTTGACGACGCGTCCGGTAATGCCGCCGATGGTGGTGATCTCATCGCCAACGCGCAGGCTGTTGCGCATCTGCTGTTCCTTTTTCTGCTGCTTGCGCTGCGGGCGGATCATCACGAAATACATCAGCACCACAATCAGCAGAATCGGCGCCAGGGAAACCAGCATAGCCAGACCGGAATTCGGCGGCGTTTCGGTTGTTGCTTCCCCTTCGGCAAGGACAGTCATAAATCTCGTTAAATTCAAGTTATCTGCACCTCCTAAAAATCCTCATTATTATATCGGTTTTTTCCTCTATTGGCAAGCCTGTTAGCAAAAAATTTACAAGTAAAGCCTTTTTTTCCTGCCATTTAAATGCGCTGATCCAGAATGGGCGCATACTGTGCATAAAAAGCGTCAAAATTTCCCGCTTCCAGGCTGTCTCGGATACGCTCCATCAGCGTATTGTAAAAATAGAGATTATGCATCACGCACAGGCGCATGGCCAGCATCTCCCCGCTTTTGAACAGATGGCGGATATACGCCCGCGAGTGCCGCTGGCAGACCGGGCAGTCACATTCCTCATCAATCGGCGCTTCGTCGCGGGCATATTTCTGGTTGAGCATATTCCGGTGCCCCTGCCAGGTGAACACATGCGCGTGCCGCGCGTTGCGCGCCGGCATGACACAGTCAAACAGATCGACACCGCGCCGCACGCCCTCAAGGATATTGACCGGCGTTCCCACTCCCATGAGATACCGCGGCTTGTCCGCCGGCATAAAGGGCTCAACCTGTTCAATGACGTGGTACATCACTTCGGCCGGTTCCCCCACCGCCAAGCCGCCGATCGCATAGCCGTCCAGCTCCAGCTCCGCAATTTCCCGCATATGATCGACCCGCAGGTCGTCAAAGGTACAGCCCTGATTGATACCGAATAGCAGCTGTTGCGGATTCAGGGTGCCCTCCTGCGCATTCAGGCGGCGCATCTCCGCCTGACAGCGCTTAAGCCAGCGAACGGTTCTCGCACAGGAATCCTTGGCGTAGCGGTATTCAGCCGGATTCTCCACGCATTCGTCAAATGCCATCGCAATGGTGGAAGCCAGGTTGGACTGAATGCGCATGCTTTCCTCCGGCCCGATAAACAGTTTCCGTCCGTCGACATGCGAAGAAAAGGTGACGCCCTCCTCCCGGATACGGCGCAGACCGGCCAGCGAAAACACCTGAAAGCCGCCGCTGTCGGTCAGAATCGGCCCGTCCCATCCGGTGAACCGATGCAGCCCGCCCATATCGCGTACCAGATCATCACCCGGACGAACGTGCAGATGATACGTATTGCACAGCTGCACCTGGCATTTCAGCTCCTTCAGGTCATAAGCCGATACGGCCCCCTTTATCGCAGCACAGGTGGCTACATTCATAAAGGCCGGCGTCTGTATAGTTCCGTGAGGCGTAGCAAACTGCCCACGGCGCGCGCGCCCCTGCTTCAACATTATCTGCATCGGAATTTCCTTTCTGTTGCTGAGATACGATTTGTCTGCCCTGTTGTGCGAACCGTTCTTGGAAAAGAAGACAACCTGTTTATTATAGCGTACTTTTTGCTTTATGACAACCCGGATCATCCGAAATATGCCCGAAAAGCCGCAGTTCTGTGCCCTCTCCCGGACATCGCAGAACTGCGGCTTCGTTATATAACGCATCAAACGATTTTTCCGGAAGCTCAGCATCACCGACTGTCCTCAAAAACTTCTTGCCGTTGTGCATCTCCTACTTCTCTTCGTTTATCTTATCCCGATTTAAACCATAGCGCAGCGTTTTGTACACCGTGACGCCAGCTTCCAGCAGGGTAACGGCAATGAGCAGCAGCAAAATCATGTTAGACAGCAGGCCGGCATCCCAATATGCGCACAACCAGTCTCCAAGCGGAAAATCTTCTGGAGCATGTGCCTGAATCTCGGCAACAAACTCAACATTCCAGAAGGTCAGTCCCCTGAAAAGCACCACTGTACAAACAATTTGCAGGATGCTGCAGAGGATATTGCTGACCATCACCGCACGGCAGTAAACGCCCCGGATCAGCCGCAACATTTCATCGGCAAATCCGGCAGCAAGGCTGATTAACAGCACCGGCAGAATTTTGTCCCACTGCGCCAGGTTGAACACGGGAACCGAAACGATGCTGTCGCCGTCCTTAAAAAACACGGAAAAGAGCTGCGGCCAGAAAAGGAGCAGCAACGCCAGAAGAAGAATGAAAACCAGACCGACCGCAGTGTCCCCCCGGCTTATCACAGCCCTTTTCTCCGGAATCGGCGGCAGTTGTCCGGGAGTCCAGACCATCGTACCGCCTGCGGCAAATTCCTGCCGGTCGGTACAAGCCGCTTGCCTGAGCGCCTCTTTGCTGTCGAGCCGCTCCATCACGGCAAAAACCAGCGTAAGCCCGCCGAAAGCACCCAAACAGGAAATGACGGTATTGCCGACCGCATTTACCATTATCTTCACCAGCGCGTCCACAAACACCGAAAAACCGGCACCTTGAATTTCTAATACACCGCTGACTACCGAAGCCACCAGAACCCCAAACAGAACGCAGCTCAATACGATTTTAAGCAGCCAGACATACTGGTCGTAGTATTCCGGCCCGATCAGACAGCGGCTGTCGCCGCGGTACTGTCCGGCAAATACCGCCGGATCGCCCAACGCTGTCAGTGCCGCTTCCACCGAACCTTTTTCCTCCGCCATATCGCCGATGAGTTCCCGCAGCTCCATTGCCGTTTCGCCGCGCTGTGCCTTGGGCAGCCGCCGGGTCACCTGATAAATATAGCGCTCCATCCATTCGCGTTCCTGTTCCGTCATCCCCATTGTTCCTCCTCTTCGAGCAGAGCATCCATACTTTGCGTCATCTGATGCCATTGTTCACACAGTGCGGTGTAGATCTCTTCACCAAGCGCCGTCCGCCGATAATACTTGCGTGGCTTGGCACCCCCGGTTTCCCACACGCTTTCCAGCAGTCCCTGCTTTTCCAGACGGCGCAGCAGCGGATACAGCGTGTTGGCGTCAATACGCATGCCCTCTTTTTCCAGGCTCTGTACCAGGGCATAGCCGTATTTCGGTTCTGCCATCCGGCTGAGAACACTCAGCACCAGCGTACCTCTTCGCAGCTCCAGAATAAAATTGAGCAGCAATTCGTTTTTTTCGTCCAACGCCGCATCGCCTCCTGACAACATTATACTGTATATCACACAGTATTGTCAATACAACTATAAAAACGACCGCCGTATTTTTTATACAGCGGTCGCTTTACTGAATGGTTTTCAACTGCGCAGCCGGAAGGTCTTAGGTGCCAGACGGTACGCCAGCAGCAGTGCCACCAGCACATACAGCAGGCAAAACGCCGTGATGCCGATACCGAACACCAGCGTGGGAACCTCCTTGCCGATGGCGATGTAGCATATCAGATAGGTGATGTAGTTGACAATCCCATAGGTGGCATTTTTGGATTCCATATGGATATTGTACGGCTGAAGCAGATAGTACATTACCAGCGTATGCACCGAAAAGAACACCGACATGGCCAGTATGGATACAAACAGCAGTACATAATTGAGGATCTGATCGGTACCGCCGGAAAGGAACAGCAGCAACGGAAGCCCCACCGCGATAACCGTCGCGGGCATAAGGTTGATCGCGGCGATATATTTCAGCCGTTCGGCAAACAGCGCCAGAATAGCTTTCGGCTGCCGGTAAAAGCGATAGGTCAGCATGCTGTGATCGCAATTGATGAACATCGCCTGGGTAATGGTTCTCCCCCGGTTGACAAAATACATCACAAACAGAAAATACGGCAGAAAGGTCAGCATCAACTCGTTCATCGGCGCTCTGGCCTGCGGCACGAACAGACAGGCAAACACGGCGGCTGCCAGCAGCACCAGCAGAATGAGCGTGATTTTCTTTGCCGATTTGGTCAGCAGCCGGGAATGACGCTTCATAAACAGCTCGTTGAAGTATTTATAGCCGGACTGGCGGCTGGTCAGCGATATATCGGCTTCGATCTTCTTCTGATAGCTTTGCTGCACTGCCTGCGCGGCGCTGTTCTGGTTCATCGCAAGCGTGCCGGAAAGCAGGATTCGATACACGGCGCGATAGGCCGGGAACCGGACAACATACCATGCTGCGGCGGCACCCGCGGCCAAAACGGGAATGCAGAGCATGGCAAACAGCCATACCGGCATCGCATAACCGAAAAACGGCGGAATATACGCCGCCGCCAGCGTGACGACGACACCGATCCAAACCACCGGTGCGGGCAGATTTTCATTGTGCACCCGTTCCCCCTGATGACTGCGCGCGAGGGCAACGGCCGTGAACAGCAGCTTCACACCGCAGACAAAAAACGGCATAAGCACACAAACCGCTGCATTAACCCCGCTTAGCAGGCCGAACAACAGCGTAAACGGCAGAAAACCCACCGCCATCTTCAGCAGAAAATAGCCGTAGTTCACCAGCGTATATTCTCGCGCATCCATACGCATCAGGAACATAGCGTAATACTTATCCTTGGTGGGATTAAAAATCTGGGTATTGAGCAGGCCGCCGGTTATGGTCAGAAAAAAGAAAATATGCACGAAGGCCGCCGGCTTGGCGGCGCTCATCATTTCGGCGGCTGGAAAAATCAGACACACCAGATACAGCAATTTCCCGAGAAATACCCCGGCAATTTCCATCAGGATGCTGATCACGTTGGCAAAAGTCTTCAATCCCGGACTTGCATACAGGGCGTCCGGCAGAATCCGGCGGACAAGCGGTATGGATTTGAGCGAATAAATAATGCTATTGGTTTTATAAGTGTTACGCAGCTGAAAGGAAAGAACGAAAGTGTTCAGCATTCCTCTTCCCCCCGCAGCGCCGCGATGATTTTATCCTTAAAGGCCGTATTGTCGAGATTTTCCTGTTCAATCTCTTCGAGCACACCCTCATTGAGGATCACGATTTCATCGCACAAATCCAGAGCTAGCTCCATGATATGCGTGGAAAAGATAATGATATGGTCGGGCTTGATCCGACGGAACAGCTGCTTCATTTCATCCGCCACCACCACATCGAAGGAGGTCAGCGGCTCGTCGAGCAGCAGGACGCCGGGATTGGCGATAAAGTTGACCAGCATCTGCATTTTATTCTTCATGCCGTGCGAATAATCCTTCAGGAGCTTATCCCGGTCCTCCGGTTCTATCTTCATAAAAGCAAAATACTCGTCAATAGACGTCATAGACGGAATTTTCGCCTTATTGATATCGAGGAAAAATTTTAAAAATTCCCGCCCGGTCAAAAACTCCGGCACGACCGGCGTAGAGAGCACATAACCGATGTCCTCAGCCGCAATCGGACGGGTCCGGCCATCTTCCTCGATGAAAAAGCTGCCCTCATCCGCCCGGATATCCTCATTGATGCAGTTGAACAGCGTCGTCTTTCCCGCACCGTTGCGCCCGAGCAGCCCATAAATCTTTCCCTTTTCAAAGGTAAAGCTCGCCCCGCGGAGCACTTCCTTCTGATTGAATTTCTTTTTCACATTCTGTACGATCAGTTTCATATCGTCCTCCTCATATTTTTCTGCACAGCCCCCCGGCAAAGTACAGACCAGTATTTCAGTATAAAAGGCCTTTCTTAAGTTTTTCTTATCTTTTCCGTTAATTTTTTGCTAAAGTCCTATGGGACGCGTTCACTCCGCCGCGGTTTCTTCTTCGCGTATCTCCTGCTGCAAAGCCTCCAGGAACCGGGCGGCCGCCTTGGAAAACACCTGGTACTTCTTCCAGGCTACGGCAAGCGGGGCCGAAATGCCCGGTTCAAACGGCCGGAAGCACAGCCGGCTGTCTCCAGCGGTATTGATGAGCCGGTCGATGCTCAGCGCACAGCCCAGCCCTTCCTCCACCATAATGGAGGCATTGTAAATCAGGTTGTAGGTCCCTACAATGTTCAGCCGCTCCAGCGGGTATCCCAGCCAGCCGGATAATTCGTTCTGAATCAGCATTTGCCGAGAACACAGCAGAGGAATCTGTCCGAGATCTTCCGGCGCAATCCGCGAACGTGCCGCCAAGGGATGATCCCGCCGCATGAGCAGCCCCCATATATCGACATCTGGCAGCATCAAGTAATCGTATTTCCGCAGCTCCGTCGCTCCGACGAACAGACCGAAATCCAGCAGCCCCTTATCCAGTCGTTCGGCCACGTCTTCGCCGTTTCCGCTGAATAAGTGAAAACGGATATTCGGACAGCTTTCCTGCAGCCGGCGTACGGCCTTGGCGATATGCCGCATACCCTCGGTTTCCCCGCCGCCGATATACACATCCCCGCTGACAATCTCCCCTTCCTCCTGAAAGGCAGCCTCAGTCTTGTCCGCCAGATCGATCAGTTCCTGCGCGCGCTTGCGCAGAAACTGCCCTTCCTCGGTCAGGATGATTTTCCGCCTTCCCCGGATGAAGAGCTTTTTTCCCAGCTCCGCTTCCAGATCCATCAGCTGCTTGGACAGGGTCGGCTGGGTCACATGAAGCGTCTCCGCCGCCGCCGTGATGTTTTCCTCTCGCGCCACAGCCAAAAAATAGCGCAGCACCCGCAGTTCCATATTCCCAGCCCCTTTCTTATGTCTTCAGTATACGGAATGATATCCATTCCTGTCAACTATGTATATCGATAAAGAATAAGTATTTGTTATTTCTGTTTTCCGCGGCTATAATGACAGCAGCAAGGAGGAAGGACAATGATACCGGATATCCGCTTTCTTAAGCAGACACTCGAGGACGCCGGCTGTGACGATCGGATGATAGGCGAATGTATAAAAATCGCGGAGACCAGGCCGTCCGCAGAGCTGCTGAAGCCGCTCTGCCATTACCGCGCCGCCCTTCTGGAACGTCTGCACGAAAGCCAGGAGCAGATCGACTGTCTGGACTTTCTGCTTTACCGCATTCGGGAAAATAAATTTTAGGAGGAAGACAGGATGATGAATTTTACCTTTTTCACCCCGACCAAGCTGCTTTTTGGCCGCGGAAAACTGAATGAACTCGGACAGCAGAAAATGCCGGGCAAAAAAGCGCTGCTGCTGATTTCCTGCGGGAAGTCCGTGCGGACAAACGGCGCACTCGACCGCACGCTCGGGCAGCTCAAACAGGCTGGAGTACCGGCCGCTGTATTCGACAGGATTATGGAGAATCCCGTAAAATCTGTCATCATGGAAGGCGCCGCCTTCGCGCGGGAAAACCATTGTGATTTCCTTGTCGCACTGGGCGGCGGCGCCGTTCTGGATGCCTCGACCGCCATCGCGGCAATGGCCGCTAACCCGGGGGATTTGTGGGATTACGTCGTCGGCGGAACCGGCAAGGGTATGCCGCTGGTCAATAAGCCGCTCCCGGTGGTGACCATCGCCACCACTTCCGGCACCGGTTCGGAGATCAACTGCTGGGGGGTTATCTCCAACCCAGATACCCGGGAAAAAATCGGCTTCGGCGGCACTGACGATTTGTGCCCCGTCCTCTCGGTCGTGGATCCGGAGCTGATGGCAACCGTTCCGGCAATGTATACGGCCTATCAGGGCTTTGACGCGCTGTTTCACAACACCGAGGTCATGATCAGCAAAGGGGTCAACCTCCTGAGCGAAACGCTGGCATTGTCGGCCATCGAGCACATCGCCCGCTATCTGCCGCAGGCGGTGTGCAAAGGCGACGATCTCGAGGCCCGGGAGCATGTCGCCTACGGCAGCACCATCGCCGGCATGACGATGCAACTGACCAGCACCACCGCGGAGCATTCCATGGAGCACGCGATGAGCGCTTTCCATCCCGGCCTGCCTCACGGCGCAGGGCTGATCATGATTTCCCGGGCTTTCTATGCTTTCTTTATCCAGAAGCATGCCTGCGACAAACAGTTTATCAAAATGGCCAGAGCTATGGGGATACCGGACGCCGACAAACCGGAGGATTTTCTCACCGCGCTTACGCGTCTGCAGCAGGACTGCGGCGTGGCTGATCTGAAAATGAGCGATTACGGCATCACACCCGATGAATTCCTGCCGCTGGCGGTCAACGCCCGGGAAACCACGGGCGGACTTTTTCTGGCCAATCCCTGCCCCATGTCCGATGAGGAATGCGCCGGCATCTTCCGTGAAGCCTACCGCTAAGGAACCACTGATGAATCACATAGAATTTCAGCAGGAAATGTGCTCCGAGCGGCCCGTCCGGGCAGATTCGCCCGTTCACCAATACATGCATAAGCTGGCTCAGCAGGCTCTGCAGCTCACGGCGGAGCTGAATGGCCGCTACCATACGCCTGAAGAGGTACGGGAAATCTTTTCCCGCATCATCGGAAAGGAGGTGGATGAAACTTTCGGCCTTTTTCCGCCTTTTTATACCGACTGCGGAAAAAACATTACGGTCGGCAAACGGGTTTTCATCAACATGGGCTGTAAATTTCAGGATCAGGGCGGCATTACAATTGACGACGGCGCTCTGATCGGCCACAATGTGGTACTGGCCACTTTGAATCATGATCCGAATCCCGCGGCAAGACGGGATATGCATCCCCGGCCTATCCATATCGGAAAAAACGTATGGATCGGCGCCGGCGCGGTCATTCTGCCCGGCGTCACGGTTGGTGACAACGCCATTGTCGCTGCCGGCGCGGTCGTCAGCCGCGACGTGGAGCCGGGTACGGTCGTCGCCGGAGTGCCAGCCAGAAAAATAAAAAACATAAGATGAGGGAATACGTATGAAAAATATTGTCGTCCTTTCCACCAGTCTGCGCAATAACAGCAATTCCGCAAAACTGGCTGAAGCCTTCGCCGACGGCGCAGAAGCCGCGGGGCATGCGGTCGAACGGATTTCGCTCAAGAACAAAGAAATGCATTTCTGCATCGGCTGCCTTGTCTGCCAGAAAACCGGAAAATGTGTCCTTGCCGATGACGTGCAGGCGATTACCGAGAAGGTCAGAGACGCCGACATCGTGGTATTTGCCACACCGATCTATTATTACGAAATGAGCGGCCAGATGAAAACTCTGATCGACCGGATGAATGCGCTTTACACCGCCGATTATCGCTTCCGCAGCGTCTATCTTCTGGCGACGGCTGCCGAGGACGAGGAAAGCGCTGTGGACGGTGCGGTGAACGGTATTCAAGGCTGGATCGCCTGTTTCCCAAAGGTGGAGCTTTCCGGCGTGGTGCGTGCGGTGGGTGTCAGCGAGGCCGGTGAAATCGCTTCGCGTGAGGATCTGCTTGGGCAGGCTTACGACATGGGCAGGAACATTGCATAATCATAAAAGGAGGTTTTTCTTAATGGCGCAGCAAAAAGTGACGGCCGGCAGAGAGGCACTTGGCGATTTTGCACCGAAATTTGCGGAACTCAACGATGACGTTCTGTTTGGGGAAATCTGGTCGCGGGAAAAGCAGCTTTCTCTTCGCGACCGCAGCTTAATCACGGTGACAGCGCTGATGAGCAGCGGTGTGCCGGACTCCTCCCTGTCCTTTCATCTCCAAAAGGCCAAGGAAAACGGCATCACCCGGGAGGAAATCGCCGAAGTCCTCACCCAGCTCGCCTTTTACAGCGGCTGGCCCAAGGCGTGGGCGGCATTCCGGATGGCAAAAGAGATCTGGACAGCGGACTGAATTCATACCAACAGCAGAAGCCCCGGCGGGAAATCCCGCCGGGGCTTTGTGTACAGGCATATATTTTTATTTCGCCGCATCGACCAGATCCGCCATGCAGTACATGCCGGGTTCGCGGCCGATGAGAAACAGCGCGGCATTAATCGCGCCGACAGCGAAAATTTCCTTGGACAGCGCCGTGTGAGAAAGGGTGATCAGCTCATCGTGGCCAGCAAACAGGATTTCATGCTCGCCCACGATGGTGCCGCCGCGCACAGAGGATATCCCGATCTCCGCTTTATCCCGCTTCTGGCGAACCGAGTGCCGCTCAAATACATAATGAGGCGTGTACGAAAGCCCCTGGGAAACCGCATCCGCCAGCATCAGCGCCGTACCGGACGGGGCATCCAGCTTCTGATTGTGATGCTTCTCGATAATTTCCACATCAAAATCCCCGCCGAGTACGGCGGCCGCCTTGCGGGCCAACTCCATAAGCAGATTGATGCCAAGCGACATGTTGCCGCTGAAAAACACAGCAACATCGCCGGCCGCCGCCCGGACCTTCTGAATCTGCTCATCCGACAGACCCGTGGTGGCGATCACCACCGGCAGCCGACGGTCTTTCGCAAACGCAAGAACACCATCCAGCGCAGAGGGATGGGAAAAATCGATGATCACATCCGCTTCCATCATGCAGTTAGCCGGATTGGCGTATACCGGATAACCGGCGTGGCTTTCGGTATTGATGTCAAATCCCGCCACAATTTTGCAGTCACACCGCTCGGCTACACAAGCCGTAATCACGCGGCCCATTTTTCCGTTACAGCCGCTGAGAATCAAACGAACCATTTCGGCACGTCCTTTCTTTTCCACATCCTGTTGCCCTTACTGCATAAGGCCGTGCTTTTTCAGCACCGCCGCCAGCGCCTGGCGACCCGCGTCGGTCATTCCGCACAGCGGCAGACGGCATTCGCCGACATCCATTCCCATCAGGTTCATCGCTTCCTTGACCGGAATCGGGTTGACATCCGAGAACAGGGCGTTGCATACCTCCAGCCACTTCAGCTGAAGCGCCAGACTGCCCGCCGTATCCCCCGCGAACCATTTGGCCACGATATCGTGCGTCTGCTGAGGCAGGATATTGGACAGCACCGAAATCACGCCCTTGCCGCCCAGAGACAGGATCGGCACGATCTGATCGTCGTTGCCGGAGTAGATGTCGATATCACACAACTCGGCAATCTGCGCAACCGAGGAAATGTTGCCGTTAGCCTGCTTCACGCCGACAATATAGGGATTCTGCGCCAGCTCGGCAATCGTCGATGGCTTGATCTCCACGCCGGTGCGCGAAGGCACGTTATACAGAATGATCGGCATTTTGGCCGCTTCTGCAATCTGATTATAGTGAATAACGAGCCCCTTCTGGGACGCCTTGTTGTAATAGGGTGTCACCAGCAGCAGCGCATCAGCACCGAGGTTTTTGGCTTCCCGCGAAAGCTCAATACCGTAGGCCGTGTCGTTCGACCCGGTGCCGGCAATCACCGGCACGCGGCCGGCAGCCTGTTCCACTGCGGCCTTCATAACCAGAATATGTTCTTCATGGGTCAGCGTCGAGGATTCACCGGTCGTGCCGCAGGTGATGATGGCATCGGTACCGTTTTGAATCTGCCATTCCACAAGCTCGCGGTACTTCTCATAATTGACGCTGCCGTCTGCATGCATCGGCGTAATAATGGCAACGCCGGCGCCGGTAAAAATCGTTTCTTTCTTCATGACATCTCTATCCTTTCCTGTAAATCACATGGGTCAAGGATCATTCCATATAGCCTTCCGCGCACAGGAGCTCCGCCAGAAGGACAGCACCGCCGGCGGCACCGCGCAGCGTATTGTGGGAAAGGCCCACAAACTTGTAATCGTACTGGGTATCCTCACGCAGCCGACCGAGCGAGATCGCCATGCCGCCCTCGAGATCGCGGTGCAGCCGGGTCTGCGGCATGTCGTCCTGCGGGAAGTAGTGCAGGAACTGCTTAGGGGCACTGGGCAGCTGCAGCTCCTGCGGACGTCCGCGGAAATTCTGCCACTTCTCCAGTATATCCTCCTTGGAGGGTTTGTGTTCAAAGCTGCAGAAAACGGCAGCAAAGTGGCCATTGCTTACCGGAACACGCAGGCACTGCGCGGTAAAGGCCGGCGAAGAGGCGGGAACAATTTCACCGCCTTCGATGTGTCCCCAGATTTTCAGCGGCTCCTGCTCGGACTTCTGCTCTTCCCCGCCAATATAGGGAATCATGTTGTCCACCATCTCCGGCCAGCGCTCAAACGTCTTACCGGCACCGGAAATCGCCTGATAGGTGCACACGAGCACTTTAGTAATCCCATAAGAGGACAGCGGAAACAGCGCCGGAACATAACTCTGCAGAGAGCAGTTCGATTTCACGGCGATAAAGCCGCGCTTGGTGCCCAGGCGAGTGCGCTGCGCCGAAATGATCTGTATATGTTCCGGATTGAGCTCCGGGATAACCATCGGCACGTCCGGCGTTGTACGGTTGGCGCTGTTGTTGGAAACGACCGGGCACTCCGCCTTCGCATAAGCCTCCTCGAGCGCGCGGATCTCCGCTTTGGGCATATCCACCGCGCAGAAAACAAAATCCACTTCGCCGGCAACGCCCTGCACGTCCGCAGCGTCCTTCACCACAATATTTTTGAGCTTTTCCGGAATGGGCGAGGTCATCGCCCAGCGGTCCTTCACCGCTTCCTCGTAGGTCTTCCCGGCAGAGCGCGGGCTGGCCGCGATCGCCTTGACCTCAAACCACGGATGATCCGCCAGCAGCAGCGCGAAACGCTGCCCGACCATGCCTGTGCCGCCGATAATACCGACTTTGTACCGTTTCATTTTCTTCAATCCTTTCTTAAATAACCGGACTGTAAAGTTAAATGAAAGTTGAGGACCCGTCAGCCCTTCTGGTACAAT
>CAJKBW010000040.1 GCA_905198295.1 uncultured Oscillospiraceae bacterium
CCAAAACCTTCCGGGGGAAGGTTTTGGCGTAGGGCACCCTCGCCGGGGGTGCCCTGATGTTCCACAGGAACATTTCTTTGAAAAAAACACAAAACAGCCGGGTGAATCGCAAGCGTACAACGCAAAACAAATTCAGTACCATAATAGCTTTATATCCGCGTTGTACCTACTTTTGGCCAAAGCGCCAAAAGTAGGCAAAAGCGCTTTATCAAGCCTTCCGGCGGCCTGAATGAATAATTCGTCCGCATTTAGCCGGATGCGACAGGTTGTCGCCGCGGGGCGGCGACGAGGTCAGACCCGTTCACGCTCGTGGGCTTGCGATTTTCGGCCACCTGTTCTGGCGGACTCTCTAAAAGTTCTACAATGAACCTATAAAAAGACAGAACGTTGAGCAGGAGGCCTAAAGCTCTCAATTACTTCTTTAACAAGCTAACAGGCCGTCGGAAGACAACGCTTCCGGCGGCCTGTTGTTATGATTTTTCGAGGAGCTCGATGATCTGAAAAACCAGCTGGCGGATTTCCGGCGAGAGAGAGGCAAGTTTTTTTGCCGCCTCGTATCGCCTTTTGTTGGGCATTTGGGCGTCGTCCCTCAAGAAAACTTCTACGGAGCACACAAATAACGCACACATTCTCCGAACGGTGTCAAGATCCGGACAACATTTTCCGCGCTCGAACGCACTGATCAATGCCGGTGACACATGGAGTTTTTCCGCTAGCTCTTTTTGGGTCATGTGATTATAGTTGCGCATCGTGCGCAGATTTTTTCCTGAAAACATCCTTTTCCTCCCGTTTTTCGATTTCAGGAAAAGGATAACACAGGAACTGAATGGGGGTATAGACTAATACATCAGTTATTTGGACAGAAAATATAGAACGTAAACGGATAAATCAAAACTTTCAGAAAGAGAACGTTTCGCCTGTAACGATTATCCTATTCTTGCCACGCCGGTTTTGCGGGCAGCGTCCGCAACCGCTTCGGCGACCGCAGCAGCCACCTTGCGGTCGAGCGCGCTCGGGATGATGTAATCCGCCGACAGCTTGTCGTCGGTGACAAAACCCGCGATGGCCTTGGCGGCCGCGATCTTCATTTCATCGTTGATATCGCTCGCGCGTACATCCAGCGCACCGCGGAAGATGCCCGGGAACGCCAGCACGTTGTTGATCTGGTTCGGGAAATCGCTGCGGCCGGTGCCGACCACCGCCGCGCCGGCCTCCTTCGCGAGGTCGGGCATGATTTCCGGCACCGGGTTGGCCATCGGGAACAGAATCGGATCCTTCGCCATGCTGCGGACCATTTCCGGAGTCACGCAGCCCGGCGCGGACACGCCGATAAACACGTCGGCGCCCTTGAGCACCTCGGCGAGGGTGCCCTTGCGGCATTCCTGATTAGTGATTTCGGCCATCTCCTGCTTTTCGGCGTTAAGGCCGTCACGTCCTTTGTAAATAGCGCCCTGCCGGTCGCACAGCACAACGTCCTTGAGCCCCATCGCAATCAGCAGACGGATGATCGCGATGCCGGCCGCACCGGCGCCGCTGGTCACCACGCGGATCTCTTCGATCTTCTTGCCGGTGAGCTTAAGGGCGTTGAGCATCGCCGCAAGAGTAACGACCGCAGTGCCGTGCTGGTCGTCGTGGAAAATCGGAATATCGCAGCATTCCTTGAGCCGGCGCTCAATCTCGAAGCAGCGCGGTGCGGAGATATCCTCCAGATTGACCCCGCCGAAGCTGCCCG
This sequence comes from uncultured Oscillospiraceae bacterium, assembly GCA_905198295.1. Classification (GTDB taxonomy): domain Bacteria; phylum Bacillota; class Clostridia; order Oscillospirales; family Acutalibacteraceae; genus UMGS1591. The sequence goes on from CAJKBW010000040.1 coordinate 1,733, forward strand.
CGAGCAGGCGGACGGTGTTGACGATGTCATCGACTTCCTTGGAACGCACGCACAGCGGGATTGCGTCCACGTCGCCGAACGCCTTGAACAGCGCGCATTTGCCCTCCATAACCGGCATGCCGGCTTCGGGGCCGATGTCGCCGAGGCCGAGCACCGCCGTACCGTCGGTGACCACCGCCACCAGATTCGACCGGCGGGTCAGTTCATAGCTCTGGTTGATGTCTTTCTGGATCTCCAGGCAGGGCTGGGCGACACCGGGGGTATACGCGAGGGAGAGGTCGTCCCGCGTCTCGAGTGGCGCGCGGCAGATCACTTCGATCTTGCCTTTCCATTCCTTGTGCTTCTTCAGTGATTCCATTGCGTAATCCATGTTTTCCACGAGTCCTTTCTATACATTGAATTTATGGTGAATTAAATGGACAGCTGAGCAATGACCTCTTTGAGGGCGTCGGCGCTTTTGTGGAGCTGCTGCATTTCCGCTTCGGTCAGCGGGGGAACGATGGAGCGCTTGATTCCCTGCGCCCCCACCACAAACGGCAGGCTGAAGCAAACGTCATTGACCCCATACTGGTTGTGAATCATCGCGGATACGGTCATCACCGAATCGGTGTCCCGGATGATGCACTCGCAGATGCGCCGTACCGCCATCGCGATGGCGTAGTAGGTCGCACCCTTGAGCTCGATCACCTTGGCGCCGGCGGTGCGCACGTCCTCTTCGATTTCCCGCAGCTCTTCCTTGCCGCAGTGATTGTGCTTGTCGCAAAGGTCGGTGCAGTAGCGGTTCATTTCAATGCCCGCGATGGTGGCCAGCGACCAGGGGATCATGGAGGTGTCCCCGTGCTCGCCGAATACGTAAGCGTGCACGTTTTTGGAGTTGAGTCCCACATGCGCGGCCAGCCGCGAGCGCAGCCGGGCGGAATCCAGCATGGTGCCGGAGCCGATGACCTGGGTTTCCGACAGGTTGGTGGTCTTCAGAATCGCATAGGTGATGATATCCACCGGGTTGCTGACCACCACATACACCGCATCCGGCGCGAACCGGGTGATCTGCGGCATGACCGCTTTAACGATATCTACATTCGCCTGCGCCAGGTCAATGCGCGTCTGGCCGGGTTTGCGGGCCATACCGACAGTGACGATGACAATGTCGGAATTGACCGCGTCTTCGTATCCGCCGGCATGGATATTGACCGGCGCGCCGAAGGGGGTTCCCTGGAGAATGTCGGCTGCCTCGCCTTTGGCTTTTTTATCGTTGATGTCGATGAGTACGATTTCAGACGCCATGCCGTCTATTGTCAGGGTGTAGGCGATGGAGGCACCCACGTTGCCCGCACCGAGAATGGTGATTTTTTTGCCTTTGCGCATATGCAAGTCCCCTTTGTTTGAGTATATCTGCCGGGCGGAAAAGGTGGGAAAATTTTATCGTTGTAAAAAATTTCACCAAACTCCCCCATTATGCATTGTTAAAATTATAACAGATCATCTGTTTCCTGTAAATGGGCAATATACCGATTTGTATCCGGACGGCAGAGGCGTTTTTTGTGGTTATTTTGCCGAAAAAGCAGCTGCCCGGCTATCCACTCAGGGAATAGCCGGGCAGCGATTGGCAAACTTATTGTGGATTTTACGCCTCCAATGGCGTTATTCGGGAATACAGGAGGCGTTCGGGGCAGACATATCGAAGGGATATTCCTGTATCGCAGCTTCTCCGTGGGCGGTGACATATGCCAGAAAAGCGTCGATTTTGTCTTTGCCGATGGGGAAGTAGCGGTCGGCGGCAAGGATGTTGGTGGACAGGCAGCCATCCTCATGCAGCATAATTGCGATGTTGCGGTAGCCGATGGTGTCCACATCGATGCCGATGGACAGGTCATAGGGATGCATCGTGCTGTCCTCGATCAGCGGGGCATCTTCGTCGAGCAGCAGCTCCCAGATCACCGCGGTGTCCGGCAGGGTGTAGCGGATGGTGGTCAGCCGGTTGTTTTCCCAGTAATTGTACTCGATTTGACCGAAGCGCAGGTTTTCCCGCAGGTTTAAGTCGTCGATGAGCTGGGACAGCGAGGCAGGGGTATAGTCGGCGTTCCACATACCGTAGTAATTTTCCGGTTCCTTGTCGGGAAAACGGGCGGCGATGAAGTAGTCGGCGGAAATGCCCCGCACAGCGTACAGTTCGGCGTCGAGGCTGCCGTATTCCGGCATGAAGCCGGCGATGGTCACACCGGCGAGCTTTTCGCCGATGTCGGCGGTTTCCACCGAACCGGTTGAGCTGTACGTGGCACCGGCATAGACGGCGGAGGGATATAGCTGCCCGAGCGTCATTTTGGCGGTGTCGAGTTCAAAAAGTTCCTCTGAAGTGGGGTTGGAGGGTGACACAGACGGCGTTTTCGGCCATTGCAGCAGCAGAATGCCAGCGAGGAGGGCCGCAGCGCAGGCGACAGCGGTCAGCGGGAGCGCCCAGCGTCTGCGCGGAGCCGGCGCATCCTGCACCGTGGTCAGCCGCCGCCGCATCCGCGCTTTGGCAGCGTCATCCGGGGTGAGTTGGTCAAAGGCCTGCCGGATGGGCAGGTCGTCCCGTTCATTCATGAAAATCCTCCCTTTCCGACTCGCCCAGCTGCCGGCGGAGCAGCGTCCGTCCGGTGTGCAGCCAGCTGCGCACCGTCGCGTCTTTCCGGTGCAGCATGCGGGCGATTTCGGGTGTGGTATAGCCTTCATAATAGTAGAGATACAGCGCCAGCCGGTATTTTTCGGGCAGTGCCAGCACCGCGCGGCAGGTGTCGTCGATCACCGGCTCACTTTTGGCGGGCATCGCCTCGTCCAGTGAGGTGTTGCGCCGCCACCAGTAGCGCAGCTGGTTTTTGCACAGATTGGAGGCGGTGACAATCAGCCAGGCTTTTTCGTGTTCCGGGTTTTGAATCCGGTCGATGTGGCCGATAAGGCGCAGGAAAGTTTCCTGCACCATATCTTCGGCGTCGGCGGCGTTTTTCATATAGGCATAGCATATCCGGTATACGGTATCCGCCTGCCGGTCATAGGCGGCAGCGACAGCCGAACGGTCCAAATCCTCGCCTCCTTTTGCTGCCGGGCGTCCCCGGCGGAAAGGGCCGCGGCCGCAGGTCCTTTCACCAGGAATACAATCGGGCGGTGCCAAACGTTGAGCAGCAGCGCAAATTTTTTACAAAAACAAAAAAGGGGAAGCACCTGCGGCTTCCCCTGACGAACGCACGGCGGGCGATCAGTTCCGGATCCGTGCGTACATTTTCATATCCAGAATCCGGCCGTTCTTCTCAGCGTTGCACCGCAGCGTGCCCTCACAGACAAAGCCGCATTTCTCCAGCACGCGGCAGGAGGCGGTGTTGTAAGCAAACGGCTCCGCGTAAATCCGCAGGATATCGGTACTGTCAAAGATGCGGCGGCAGACTGCCGAGACGGCGCTCGTCGCCAACCCCTTGCCCCAGAAGGGTTCCGCCAGATAATAGCCGAGTTCGGCGGTGCGGCGGTGGATGTTGCCCTGCCGGTATACTCCGATGCTGCCGATCGCCCGGTCTTCGACGGTGATTGCGTAAGCGTACACCGCGTCCGGGTCGGCATCCAGCATTTCCCGGATGAATGCCCGAGCGTCATCCTCTGTGTAAGGAAAAGGGATGCCGTCGCGCAGGTTATCCTGTACCTTTTTGCTGCCGATAGCGGTCGCAAGATCCGCCGCGTCCGAGAGACGCCAGGGACGGAGCTGACATTCACATTCCATAGGGATGCCTCCTTGGTTAAGCCGGCCGCCGGATCAGCCAGAAAACAGCAGCGGCGGCTGCAAGCTGTAAAATGAGAATTACCGGGATGCCGATCATGAATTTTTTCTTGCGGGTTTTGTGATGGATCAGACGCATGGTGATGAGCATCGCCGCCGAACCGCCCAGCGCGCTCAGCAGCAGTGTCGCTTCCGGGATCCGCCATTTGTGGCGCCTGGCGCGGTACTTGTCCAGAAGGGTTGCCGTTATCGCGATCAGGCTGATGAGCAGAAAATAGGCCGTAAGCCAAAACGCTGGATGGGGCATGGCCACTCTCCTTTTCACGTGTACTGGGTGCGGGCATGAACCGCGCCGGACGGGCATAGACATAGTATACGCCGCTTCGCTTTTCCGGTCAACCGCGGAAAACAATGGAAATTGTGTTTTTTTGCCGCAGACGGTTGACCGGGAAAGCAGAAAACGGTAGAATAAAATAAGCTGTATTTTCCCGTGGGGAATGCAGCGGAAGGACGATCTATGAAACGGCAGATGCTGTGTATTTTGCTGATTCTCCTGTGCCTGTTGGCGGGCGGCTGTCTGCCGCAGGGGGAGCCTTCTGCATCCGGCGGTACGCCGCCGGTCAGCCATCCGGCAGAATCGGGCGGCACTTTGCCGGCGGAGGATGGGGAGGAAATGCGGGCGGTCTGGCTGTCGTATGTGGAGCTCAATCGGCTATTGTCGGTGGATACCGTGGAAGCGGTGCAGGCGGCACTTGACGAGGTGATGGACAACTGCGTGTCCTATGGGGTGAACGCGGTGATGTTCCATGTGCGCGCGAACAGCGACGCCTATTATGCGTCTTCGCTGTTTGGACCCGCGGCGGCGGCCGCGCCGTGGCTGGACGCGGGCTTTGATCCGCTGGCGTATGCGGTGCAGGCGGCGCACAGCCGCGGTCTGGAGCTGCACGCCTGGGTTAATCCCTACCGCGTGGGAGCAAAAGAGGAGAACAAGCGCTGCGACGACGTATTTTCCCGGACGGTGGGGGATGCCCCGGTGTGGTATTACGTGCCGTCCTCGGCATCGGTGCAGAAGCTGATCCTTGACGGCATCCGTGAGCTGCTCCGCTATGACATCGATGGGGTACAGTTTGACGATTATTTTTACCCCACCGGACTGATGTCGCCGCAGGCAGAGGCGTTCGAGGCGGAATGCACGGCTGCGGATGCGCAGGGGGTAGCGGAATGGCGCCGCTGTCAGGTGGACGCACTGGTCGCTTCGGTGTGTGCCGTGGTGCATCAGAAGGCGGGCTGTGTATTTGGCATCAGTCCTTCGTATGACCTCGCGAAAACGCGGGACAGCATGTATGCGGATGTGGGCCGGTGGATGGCACAGAAGGGTTATGTGGACTATATCTGTCCGCAGCTGTACGTCGGCTTTGAAAACACCTCCGCCGGCTTTGCCGAAGTATTGGAGACCTGGGCTGCGTACCCGCGCGACCCGTCGGTGAAGCTGTATATTGGCCTGGCTTTGTATAAAACCGGACTTGGCGACGATGCGTATGCCGGAGACGGCCGGAAGGAATGGAACGAAAACGGCGATATTATGAGCCGCTCGGTGCAGGCGGTGCGGGATAACCCGGCGTGCAGCGGCGTGATGCTTTACAGCTACTCGTTCTTTGATCCGGATATGGCGCGCAGCGGGCCGTATGATCGGGAAATGGCGCGGCAGGAGGCACAGGGGCTGATTGCCGCATTAAAAGCAGGAAGCTGAACAGAGGGAAAGCCGCAGGGCCTCCCGGTGACAGGAAAAAGGAATGGAAACGATATGGCAAAGCATGTGAAAAAACGGACGGTCAGCCACGCGCGTAAAAAGTCGGTACCGAAGGGCGTTATTATCGGTTCAAGTATAACTGCGGTCGTGGCGGTCCTGGCGGTGGTAACTATTCTGCTGCTGCAGAATGGGGTACTGGATATGGCGGTCAGCGCGGTTCGCTCACTTTTCGATGGGGCGGAATCCTCGTCGTCGGAACCGCTCGATCCCTCGTCGGGCGCAGCGCCGCAGCCGGATGACGTCAGCCGGCCGGAAAAGCCGTATGAACCGGTCCCGGAAATCCCCGGCAATTTCGCCCATCCGGATGAGATGCGCGGCGTGTGGCTGGCGGCGGGCGAGGATTATCTGACCGCCGAAACCGATACCGGTGATGAGGTCAAAGCGCAGATCGATGCGGCATTCGCCACCCTTCAGGAATGGGGCTTCAATACGGTGATCCTGCCGCTTTCCTATAACGGGCAGGCATTGTATCCTTCCGTTTTACAGGAGACGGTTTCCCTGACCGCCGGCGACGGCACGGTGTTTGATCCGCTGCAGTACATCGTTTCATGCGCGAAAACGGCGGGGATGTACACCTATGCGGTATTTGACCTGCATACAGGGGGCGAAAACGGACTGGATCCCACTGTGGTCGCAGACCGGAAAAAACTGCATGCGCTCGCCGCCGAGGTGGCGCCGCTGTATGCGTTTGACGGCTTCCTGCTGGAAAATTACAGCTATGCGCCGGGGAAGACCGGCAGCTACGCTGCTTATATGGAGCAGGCGCCCGGCAGCGGTTTCGAGGTGTTTGTGCAGGAGAGCGTGGAAGCCGCGCTCACGGAGGTAGTCCGTGCGTTTAAAGCAGTCAATAACGACTATTTTGTCGGCCTGCTCGCGAATGCGGTGTGGGCGCATCAGCGGGTGGATGAGCGCGGCTCGGCTACCGATGGGGTGTATGAGGAATACAGCGACGGCCATGCCGATTCCCGCGCCTTTGTGGAAGCGGGGCTCGTGGACTTTGTGATGGTCAAGGATTACTATTCCACCGACCACGCGACCGCAAACTTTACGAATATCCTGCGCTGGTGGTCGACGCTGTGCGGCGAGGCCAATGTGCCGCTGTATATCGCGCACGCCGCAAACCGGGCCGGTGAGGACAGTGCTGGCTGGTCTTCGCCCAGCCAGCTGTCGCTGCAGCTGCTCACTTGCCGGGACTATGGCTCCTGGAAGGGCAGTGTCTTCTATACGCTGTCGGCGCTCAAAAAGAATCCCGACGGCAGCACCGACGCTTTGCTCAAGGCTTTTGACGGCACCCTGATGAGCGAGTATATCACCGATAAGCTGGAGGTCACCAATCCTTCCGGCACCAATTATACCACCATCGAATCGAAGATGATTCTGCAGGGCAGTGCTGACCCGAACTTTCCGCTGCTTATGAATGGTACGGAGATCGCGCTGACTGAGCTCGGCGGTTTTGATATCCCGGTTACCCTGTCCCCGGGGCGCAATACGTTTACCTTTGAACATAAGGGGGAAACGGTCACTTATGTCGTCACCTATAAGGTGACGGTCATCAAGGAGATCGAGCCGACCGAAAATATGACAGTGGCCGGCGGTTCGACCCTCGCTGTCAGTGCAATCATCCGCAAGGGAGCCTCGGCTTATGTGTCTTTTAACGGCACCCGGTATGATATGACCTCATCACCGCTGCAGGGGGATGAGGCAGGAATGGCGGAGTATTCCGATTTTGAACGGTATACAGCGGATATCCCGCTGCCCGACGGTAAGGTAGGGCAGACGCAGGCACTGGGCGCCTTTCAGGTGTACGCCGCTTATAACGGCTTGGAGGAGAGCCAGACGGGCGGTACGGTGACGATCGAAGCAAAACCGCAGGAGGTGCTTCCGCCGGTAGACCTGCCGGGTATCGGTGACCTGAATCCTCCGGATCCGTCGGTGGGCGGCAGCGTGCTGGCGAACGGACAGCTGGTGGAAATCACCAATAATTACGCGGAAACTTTCAATACTGCGCCGCCGGTGGAGGATTATTCCCGGCCGACAAACGCCTATTTGTCGAAAGGCACCACCGATTATCTGGCCGGTACGTATTATCTGGGCAGCACGAAATATTATCAACTCGGCTCCGGCATCCGGATTTATGCAAAAGATGCACGGCTGGGCGGTAGCGCAGATTTCACCGCCAACACGGCCAGTGTGAACGATGTGACGGTTGGGGCAACCCATACCACCATGCAGTTCGGTTTTTCCTGGCGTGTGCCATATAATGTGCAGCTGCTGCCGCAGAGCTACCGGGATACCTCTTCGAGCCATCAGCCCAGCTATGCAATCACCGAGCAGACCACCGAGTATGTAGAAATCACTTTTTATTACACTACCGCTGTCAGCGGCACGCCGGATGTATCGGGCAGCCCGCTGTTCAGCAGAGCGGAGTGGGAAAAGGGCGACAATAACAGCTATATCCTGCGTCTGCATCTGCGCAACAAAGGGCAGTTCTATGGCTATTCGGTGGTTTGGGATGCAGACAATAACCTAAACTTTGCTTTTAAATACCCGCCGAACGTGTCGGGTAACCCGTCGGACAAGCCGCTCCGAGGCGTGCGCATCTGTATCGATCCGGGGCATGGCGGAAACAGCTACGGCGCAGGCGTAACGATCAATGGTCAGCCGATCCGGGAGAAGGATCTGGCGCTGACCATCAGTCTGATGCTGCGGGATAAACTGGTGGAAGCCGGAGCAAGTGTTACCATGTCGCGCACGGGGGATACCAATCCGTCAATGGATTCCCGCGTGGATATGGCCCGCAACAATGGTACCGATATGCTGCTTAGTATCCATATCGACGGCGGCGGCGGTTCCGGCGGTTCGGTTCACTATTTCAATGAATATTCCTATGAAGCAGCCGGCATCCTCTGGGAAAAGATGCATGAAGTTGAGAAAAAATATGGTATTGGCAATCGGGCAGAACCGGTGCACTGGAGCCCGTTCCAGCTCGCTCGCTGTCACGATACCACGGCCTTCCTGGTGGAGTGCGGCTTTATGGATAACTCCGCGGATCGGGAGGCTCTGCTCAACCCGGTGTATCAGAATCTGCTGACCACCGCCATGACCGATGGGATTATTGAGTATTTCCAGTCGCGTCCGGTGCTTGCCGCGGCACAAAATACCTCCGTCCCCCTGTCGGCGCCGCAGCCTGCACCGGCTGCGCAGCCGGCGCTGCCGGCGGATTCCAGCGTGCCGGTTTATGGGCGGCGCCGGTCTGCCGCAGTATAAAAGGCTGTTCGTACCGGATGTTCCGATTATCGCGGAAAGGAACGTGTAGGATTATGACCTGGCGTGCACTGTTTGGTTCGATCGCCGGGCAGCTGTCAAAGGCGGGGTGTGAAGACCCCGCCTTTGACGCACGCTGCCTTCTGGAGGACGTCGGCGGCGTGCCGCGCGGCCGTCTGGAGGCGTATTTCGGCAGGGAAGTGCCCGAAACCTCCGCCGTCGCGGTGCGCCGCGCGGCCGATGAGCGCGCGGCCGGCCGGCCGCTGCAGTATATTCTCGGCAGCTGGGACTTTCTCGATATGACGCTGTCGGTTGGGGAGGGGGTTCTGATCCCCCGTCCGGACACCGAATTGCTCTGTGAGACGGCGGCGGTCTGGCTGAAGCGTCTGCCGGCGGAAGATCACCGGGTGCTCGATCTGTGCGCCGGCACCGGCTGCGTCGGCCTTGGCATCGCCGGCTTGTGCCCGGATGCTGTGGTCACTGCGGTCGAACTGTCGCCGGAAGCGTTTGTCTATCTTGAGGAAAACTGCCGCCGCTATCCGGAGCGTCGGGTGACGCCGGTACGGGCCGACATGCTTGCCGATGCGGGCAAGATCCCCGGCAGCTTTGCCGCGCTTGTATCCAACCCGCCGTATATCCCGTCCGCTGATCTGTCCGGCCTGATGCGTGAAGTGCAGTATGAGCCTCGTATGGCGCTCGACGGCGGGGATGGTCTGCGTTTCTATCGCGCCATTGCGCGGGACTGGCTGCCAAAGGTCTGTGCGGGCGGACTGTGCGCGGTGGAGGTCGGAATCGGCCAGGCGGAGGAGGTCGCAGCACTGTTTGTTCAGAGCGGGCTGCATGCCGTACAAGTTTATCCGGATGCCGCTGGAATTGACCGTGTGGTTGCGGGAGAAAAATAGGTGGAGAACACATGTTCGATTTTTTCGGGAAAGTGGTTGCTTTTTCGCAGATTGTCAGGTATAATGAACCTGTTTATGGCAGAAAAAGCGCGGGAATGGAAAATGATCGTTTCGGCAGCGTGTTTTCTGCATTGACGGCCGTGCGCCGCGGGATGGTGACAGGAAAGGATGGAAGATGATGGCGGAAGAGAGAAAAAAGGCGGCTGAGGAGAAAAAGGGCAGTAACGACAGCCGGAAAAAGGCTTTGGAACTGGCACTGCAGCAGATAGAGAAAAATTTCGGCAAGGGTGCGGTAATGCGCCTGGGTCAGAATATGGGCATGAATGTGGAGAGCATTCCGACCGGTTCGATGGCGCTGGATGCAGCGCTGGGCATCGGCGGGCTGCCCCGCGGCCGGATTGTGGAGATTTACGGCCCGGAATCCTCCGGTAAGACCACCCTCGCGCTGCATGCGGTCGCGGAGGCGCAGAAGCGCGGCGGCGAAGCGGCGTTTATCGATGTCGAGCATGCGCTCGACCCGGTGTATGCCCGTGCGCTCGGCGTGGACGTAGACGCACTGCTTGTGTCGCAGCCGGATACCGGTGAGCAGGCGCTCGAAATTATGGAAGCGCTCATCCGTTCAGGTGCGGTGGATATTGTGGTGCTCGACTCGGTTGCGGCGCTGGTGCCGCGCGCGGAAATCGAGGGCGAGATGGGCGACAGCCATGTTGGCCTGCAGGCTCGCCTGATGTCGCAGGCGATGCGCAAGCTCGCGGGTGCGGTGTCCAAATCCAACTGTATCGCGATTTTCATCAACCAGCTCCGCCTGAAGGTCGGCGTGGTCTACGGCAACCCGGAGGTCACCGCCGGGGGCAACGCGCTGAAGTATTATGCGTCGGTACGCCTCGACGTGCGCCGTACCGAGACGCTTAAAGTGTCGGGAGAATCCATCGGCTCCCATACCCGTGTGCGGGTGGTGAAGAACAAGGTGGCGCCCCCCTTCAAGGAAGCAGAATTTGACGTGATGTACGGCGAAGGCATCTCGCATGAGAGTGAGCTGCTCGACCTTGCCGTCAAGCTGGATATTGTGCAGAAATCCGGCGCCTGGTTCTATTATAAGGAAGGTCGGCTTGGCCAGGGGCGTGACAAGGCAAAGGAATACCTGCGGGAAAATGCGGAAACGGCGCAGGAGATTGAGCAGCTTGTGCGCGAAGCGCTGCAGAGGGAAGCGCAGGCGCACGCTGCGCCCGTTCGTAAGCCGGCCGAAGCGCCGGTGGAAATCCCGATTGAATCGGCGGCAAAGGTGACCGCTGCGGCGGCAAAGGCATCGATTGATATTTCGGTGGATGACTGATAATCACTTGATGGTCAAATTTCCGGGCTTGCACAGAAAGGACTGGTCAGCGTGTTTATCACCGAGGTGCGGCCCCGGCGTGGCCGGCAGGTGCTGCTGGTGCTCGACGGGGAACCGGCAGTGACGGTGGACAGCCGCACCTTTGATGAGTCGCCCTATCGCGCCGGCGGCGTGATCGACGACGATCAGCTGCGGGAGCTGCTCGACCGGTCGGAGAAAAACCGCGCGCGGGAGAAGGCGTTGTACCTGCTGTCGATGCGGGATCACTCGCGCGGGGAGCTGGAGCGAAAGCTGCGCCGCACCGCGGGGGAACAAACCGCCGCCGAGACGGCGGCACGTATGGAAGAGATCGGCCTTGTCAATGACGAGGCATATGCGACGCGGCTGGCGGGGGAGCTGGCCGCGCGGCGGTTTTATCCGCGCCGGCGGATTCTGCAGGAGTTGCAGGAAAAGGGCGTGAGCCGTGCGCAGGCCGAAGCGGCTGCTGAAGCGGTGGACGGCGAGGACTGGGAGCGCGCGGCGCAGCTGTTGCGGCGGAAGTATGCCCACCGTCTGCGTACGCCGGACGATCGGCGCAGAACGATGGCGGCGCTGGGCCGCTATGGTTTTGGCGGCGATGCGGTCCGCCGTGCACTCGATGCGGTGCGCGGCGAGGAACCGGACTGGTTTGCCGATGAGGACACGCCGGAGGAATAAAGCGGCGTCAAATACGATACGAATGGAATGAGCGCGATGGCGATCAAGGTGGGCATGGTATCCCTGGGCTGCCCGAAAAATCAGATGGATGCAGAGCTGATGCTGGCGAAACTGCGTGCGGCGGGTTTCACCCTTACCCCGGAAAGCGGGCTGGCGGACGTGGTGATCGTCAACACCTGCGGTTTTATCGAGGATGCGAAAAAGGAAGCGATTGAAAATATTCTGGAGTTTGCCCAGCTGAAAAAGGAAGGCCAGATCAAACGGATCATCGTCACCGGCTGCCTGGCGGAGCGCTACCGTGAGGAGCTCGCTGCGGAACTGCCGGAGTGCGACGCCGTGCTGGGACTGGGGGCAAACGGGGATATTGTGGCCGCCGTGCGGCAGGCGATGAACGGCAAAACGACCCTCAGCTTCCCGGATAAGGCCTGCTGGGAGCTCGACGGCGACCGGGTGCTGACTACTCCCGGTTTTTACGCTTATCTGCGCATCGGTGATGGCTGCGATAACCGCTGCGCTTACTGTGCCATCCCACTCATCCGCGGACGCATGCGGTCCCGGCGGATGGAGACGCTGGTGGAGGAAGCGCGGTGGCTGGCCAAAAAGGGCGTAAAGGAGCTGGTGCTCGTCGCGCAGGATACCACCCTGTACGGCAAGGATCTGTATGGCGAGCTTAAGTTGCCTGAGCTGCTCGACCGGCTTTGTGAGATTGAGGGACTGGAGTGGATCCGGCTGCTGTACTGCTATCCGGAACATATCACCGACCGCCTGCTGGATACCATCGCACGGCAGGAGAAGGTCGTCAACTATCTCGATGTGCCGATCCAGCACTGCAGCGAAAGGGTGCTGCGGTCGATGCACCGGCCGGGCAGCCGGCAGACGCTCGGAAAGCTGTTCGCACATATTCGGGAGAAAGTGCCGGGCGTGGTGCTGCGTACTACTGTGATGACCGGCTTCCCCGGAGAAACCGAAGAAGATGTCACCGCGCTGTGTGAGTTTATGCAGGAGGTGCGTTTTGAGCGGCTGGGTTGTTTTGCCTTTTCGCCGGAGGAGGGGACCCCTGCGGCGGCGATGCCGGAACAGATTGAGGAAGAGGAGAAGCAGCGCCGGCGGGATATCGTGATGGAAGAGCAAACCCGCATCACCGATGCTTGGATGCAGGCGCAGATCGGCAAAACCCTCGATGTTTTGGTTGAAAGCTTCGACCGTTATGCGGAATGCTGGTTCGGCCGCAGCCGCGCGGATGCGCCGGAGATTGACTGCAAGGTGTTTTTTGTTCCCGGTGAAGGCAGCCCGGCGCCGAAGCCCGGCGATATGGTGCGGGTGCGGATCACCGATATGCTGGACTGGGATCTGATGGGAGAGTTGTGTGAATGAACCTGCCGAATCGACTGACCGTGGTGCGCATCGTGCTCGCGCCGCTGTTTTTGCTGCTGATGATGGTGGAGTTCCCATTTCATCACCTTGCTGCGATGGCGGTGTTTGGTGCGGCGGCGCTCACCGACCTGTTTGACGGACGCATCGCGCGCAGCCGCGGGCTGATTACGAATCTGGGCAAATTCCTCGATCCGCTCGCGGATAAAATGCTTACTACCGCTGCTTTTCTGGGCTTTCTCGCCACAGGACATATTGACGTGTGGGCAATCATGCTCATTCTTACGCGGGAATTTATGGTCACCTCGGTGCGCCTCACGGCGGCTAAGGACGGGGTGGTGATCGCGGCAAGCTTTGCCGGCAAGCTCAAAACGGTTGCTCAGTTTGTGGCGATCCTGTTTATGCTCGCTGCAATGGAATTTGCCGAATGGCAGACGTCGCTGCTGTCAGCGTTTGCACTGCCTGATCTGGTATTCACGCTGCCGCTGCTGATCGGCCGGGTATTGGTATGGATTTCGGTAGTGCTGACCATGATTTCCGGTTTTCAGTATGTCTGGGGCTATCGGCAGTGTTTCACCGCCGAAAAATAGGGCTGGATTTTTTTCCGGAACCGTATATAATGGTAACATAGGCAGAATGTGTCGATGGGGAGAAGTATCCCGCAGCCGCCACTCCAGAGAGAAGGCGTCCGGCAGCGCCGGGCTGAAAGCGCTTTTGTGAGCGGGCGGGGGAAATGCACCCCGGAGCACGGGCGGGGAAATGCGGTGCACAGCCGCGCAGTATCCGTCCGCGGGCGGCCGCCGTTATCCGGCCTTCGAGCGATAAACAGGAGTGGAACCGCGGAATTTCCGCCTCCGTTGCGCCTTTTCGGCGCAGCGGGGGCTTTTTTGTATTTTGGGGTTGTGCCGCACGAATCTGGACGCCGCCTGGTGTCCGGGCACAGCGGTACCCGACCGAAGAAAGGCAGGCATCAGCGTGTTTGAACGCATGAAGGAAGACATCGCCGTCATCCGGGACCGCGACCCCGCGTCACGGTCAACGCTTGAGGTGATGCTGCTGTATAACGGCTTTAAAGCCGTTCGGTCCCACCGGAAAGCCAACTGGTGTTTCCGGCACGGGCTGTTTTTTCTCGCCCGCTGGATATCCCAGCGCTGCGTGAGGCGGACGAATATCGAAATCCATCCAGGCGCTACCATCGGCCGGCGCCTGTTTATTGACCACGGCACCGGCGTGGTCATCGGGGAAACCACCGAAATCGGCGATGACTGTACGCTGTATCAGGGGGTAACGCTGGGCGGAACGGGGAAAGATAAGGGCAAGCGCCATCCTACCCTTGGCAATAATGTGATGGTGGGTTCCGGAGCGAAGGTGCTTGGCCCGATTCGCATCGGCAATAACGTACGCATTGCGGCGGGCGCGGTGGTGCTGTCGGACATCCCGGATAATGCGACCGCAGTGGGCGTGCCCGCACGGGTGGTGCGCATCGGCGGCCAGAAGGTGGTCGATCTCGACCAGGTGCATATTCCCGACCCGGTTGCGCAGGAAATCTGCCGGCTGGAGGGACGGATTGACCGTCTGCAGCGGCAGCTTTCCGGGCTGAACCCACAGGCGGAAGATGAAGACGACACACAGACATTGCTGTAAAAATTCATGATGTAAGGAGTTTACCCGCATGAAGATCTATAATACCCTCACCCGTCAGAAGGAAGAACTGGTGCCGATTGAGCCGGGCAAGGTGCGTATTTACGCCTGTGGTCCGACGGTGTATAACTATATTCATATCGGCAATGCGCGGCCGCTGTGCGTGTTCGACGTGCTGCGCCGGTATCTCGAGTGGTGCGGCTATGACGTGCGCTTTGTGCAGAATTTCACCGACATCGACGATAAGATCATCCGCCGCGCTAATGAAGAAGGCGTGTCGTATGAGGAAATCGCCCGGCGGTATATAGCGGAGTTCTGGACCGACGCGAAGGGGCTGAATGTCCGCGAGGCGACGGTGCACCCGAAAGCGACCGAGAATATGGATGAGATTGAAAGCATCATTTCGGCGCTGGTGGAGAAGGGATATGCCTACGCGGCGGAAAACGGCGATGTGTATTTCCGCCCCCGCCGGTTTGACGAATACGGCAAGCTTTCGCACCAGCCGATTGACGACCTGGAATCCGGCGCGCGCATCGACGTCAGCGAGGAAAAGGAAGATGCGCTGGACTTTGCGCTGTGGAAAGCGGCGAAACCGGGCGAACCGTCCTGGCCGTCCCCGTGGAGCGCGGGCCGTCCCGGCTGGCATATCGAATGCTCGGCGATGGCCCGGCGGTACCTCGGCGATACCATCGACATCCACTGCGGCGGGCAGGATCTGATCTTCCCGCATCATGAGAACGAAATCGCCCAGAGTGAATGCTGCAACGGGGTGCCGTTTGCACATTACTGGATGCATAACGGCTATATCAATGTGGACAATAAAAAGATGTCCAAATCCCTCAATAATTTCTTTACCGTGCGGGATGTCGCAGAGAAATACGGTTATGAAGCGATCCGTTTCTTCCTGATTTCCTCGTCCTACCGCAGCCCGATCAATTACAGCACCGAAATCATTGACCAGGGGATCGCTGCGCTCGATCGGCTGTATAACTGTCGGGATGCGCTTACTTTTGCCGCGCAGAACGCTGTCGATGCGCCGCAGGCACAGGATGAGGCGCTATACGCGGCGATGGAGCAGCGCCGGGCGCGCTTTGTGGAGGCGATGGACGACGACCTGAACACCGCGGACGCGATCGCGGCAGTGTTTGAACTGGTGCGGGATATCAACGTTTATCTCGCGGACGCGCAGCCGGCCTCCAAGGTGGCGGTGGAAAAGGCGCAGAGCCTGTTCACGGAACTGACCGGCGTGTTGGGACTGCTGTATGAGCGTCAGGCCGGCTCGCTCGACGAGGAGGTTGAAGCGCTGATTGCCGCCCGCACGGCGGCGCGTGCCGCCAAAAACTGGGCGGAAGCCGACCGCATCCGCGACCAGCTCAAGGCGATGGGCGTGGTGCTCGAAGATACGCCGCAGGGGGTCAAATGGCATAAGGCCTGACGAAAGGACGGAAAGAGCATGTCGCGAAAAGGAATCATCACCGTAACCCTGAATCCCTCGGTGGATGTCACGCTGTGGCTGGATGGGATGCATCCGGATAAGGCCAATCGCGTCCTGCGGGAAACGCGGGAGGTCGGCGGCAAGGGAATCAATGTCTCGCGCGTGGTGCGCGCCTTCGGGCTGGAATCTCTGTGCGTGACGGTGGCAGGAGAGGATAACTCCCGGGAGCTCGTTTCATTCCTGGAAGCGGACGGCCTGCATTATGAGCTGGTGCCGGCGGAAGGCGCGGTGCGCGAAAACCTGACCCTGCGCACCGAAGGGCAGACGATCAAGATCAACCGGAAGGGTCCGGCGCTGTCGGATATGATGTTCAATGCGCTCATGGCGCTTATCCGCAGCCGCCTGCATCCGGGGGATATCGTGGTGTTTGCGGGCAGCCTGCCGGAAAATGTGGCTCTGCAGGATTATGTCGAACTGATTCTTGCGGTGCGCAACGCCGGTGCTCTGGTGGCGCTTGACAGTGACCTGCTTTCTCTCGAGGATTACGCGCGTATCCGTCCCTGGGCGATCAAGCCGAATATCCATGAACTGAGAAACATCGTGCCGGTGGACGGCACCACTATCACTGATGTGGCAGCCGCGGCACTGCGCCTGCGGGAAGTGGGTGTGGAAAACGTGCTGGTGTCGCTTGGCGGCAACGGTCTGCTCAGCGTGTCGGAGGAAGGCGTGCTGCGTGCTGTGGTTCCGCCGGTGGAGGTCAAATCCACCGTCGGCGCAGGCGACAGCCTGCTGGGCGGCTTCGTGGTCGGCACCGTCAAGGAGATGCCGCATACGGAGCGGGTACGTCTGGCGGCGGCCTGCGGTACCGCTTCGGTGATGCTCGACGGCACGGCTGTCGCGGATAAAGCAGAGGCTATGACGGTGATGGAAAACGTCCGGGTTGAGGAAATAGACGGCTGAACAGGCCGTGGGTAAAAAACCAGGAACTTCCGGAAAGCGGCAGGAAAGGAATGGGCGGCATTATGAAGGTAACCCGTTTTGCCAAAAGCATCGTGTATCTGGTGTTCACGACAGGTTTGTTTTTGCTGTCGGTGTTTTTTACCACCGGCATACATAACTCCGAGCATCTCGAGCAGAACTATTTCCGCTCCACCAGCTATCTGTTTATCCTGGCGGCGGTGCTCATCGGCGGAGCGATCTATTCCTATCAGGCGTATACCCGTAAATACCGGGAGCATGTCTGGGATTCGCTGCTGTTGCTGCTGACCGGGCTGGCGCTGATGGGGACGGTGCTGTTCATCATCCTGTATTACGGCGGCCTGGAAGGCACCTTTACGGAAAGCGGCTATACCGCGGCGAATGTGAATATCGTGGTGCTGGCTATGCTGCCGCTGCCGTTTTTTGTGCGCACGGCGGTGCTTGTGCTGTCGCTGCAGGAGCCGCGGCGCGGGCGTCGGCTCATTGTACAGATCGCCTGCGCGGCGCTTCTTGTGGGGATGATTCTGGCGTTTGCGCTGGGCGGACTGCTGGGCATGGTGCGGTATACCGGCGCGGACGTCGGAGACGGCAGCTATGGCTGGGAGCAGCGTCTTGCGGATATGGATACCGCCGGTTAAGCGGGACATAACTAAAATGGGTATGGCCGCCCGGCCGGAAATGGGCGGCGGACGAATCAAGGAAAGGAAGATAAGCAAAATGTTTGGAAAAACCGAAACAACGACCATCGCCGTGGAGGGCATGACCTGCGGCCACTGCCAGAAGCGGGTGGCGGATGCGCTGCGTGCGGTCAAGGGCGTGAAGAGCGTGGAAGTGAGTCTGGAGAAAAAGAGTGCTGAAGTGAGCTTTGCACCGGGGAAAACCGACCGTGAACAGCTCGTACAGGCGGTTGCGGCGGCCGGTTATACGGCGCAGTAAGAAAGGATACCCTACGCTATGACACAAAATCTCACGCTGCAGATCGGCGGTATGACCTGCGTACGCTGCTCAGGCGCGGTGGAGCATGCGCTGCGTTCACTCGATGGTGTGGAAAAGGCGGAAGTCAGCTACGCCGTCGGCAGGGCGGAAATCACATACGATGATGCCAAGGTGGATCGCAAGCGCCTGGAAAAAGCGGTAAAATCGGCCGGCTATAAGGTGGTGGAGGATAAAAACGCCGCCCGCCGGCGGGAACTGCGGGAGCTGCGCATCCTGTTTATCGTATCGGCGATTTTTTCGGCGCCGTTTCTGGTGCTGATGGTGCTGATGTTCGCCGCGCCGGATGCGGCGGTCACCCACTGGATGCATAACGCCGGCTGGGTACAGCTGGCTCTGGCCACGCCGGTACAGTTCGTGGTGGGCTGGCGGTTCTATAAGGGGGCTGTGCTGTCTCTGCTCAACCGCAGTCCGAGCATGGATGTGCTCGTCGCGCTGGGCACCAGCGCGGCGTATGGATACAGCCTGTATAATGTGATTGTCGGCAGCGGGCACTATTATTTTGAAAGCGCCGCGATTATTATCACGCTGGTGCTGCTTGGCAAAATGCTGGAGACGGGTGCACGGGGAAAAACCAGCGCCGCCATCGAGATGCTGATGAATCTTCAGCCGAAAACCGCGACAGTGCTGCGCGAGGGGACGGAAATGGTCATCCCGGCGGCGGAGATTGTGCAGGGAGATACCATCCTCGTGCACCCCGGCGAAAGTCTGTCGGTCGACGGCGAGGTGGTCGCGGGGCGTTCGGCGGTGGACGAATCGATGCTCACCGGAGAAAGCATGCCGGTGGATAAACAGCTCGGTGATAAGGTGTTTGGCGGCACGGTCAACGGCACCGGTTCGCTGACTGTGCGGGCGGATGGAATCGGAAAGGATACGGTGCTTTCGGGCATTATCCGCCTGGTGGAAGAGGCGCAGTCTTCCAAAGCGCCGATCCAGAAGCTGGCCGATAAGGTGTCAGCGATTTTTGTGCCGGCGGTGATCGGCGCGGCGCTGCTGACTTTTGTGCTGACGCTGGTGTTCATGCAGGGGGCGGAGGCCATGACCGAAGCGATTTCGCGTGCGGTGGCGGTGCTGGTGATCGCCTGTCCCTGCTCGCTCGGTCTTGCGACCCCGACCGCGCTGATGGTGGGAACCGGCCGCGCCGCAACGATGGGGGTGCTCATCAAGAGCGCGGACGCGCTGGAGACCGCCTGTCGGATTGATCGGGTGCTGCTGGATAAGACCGGTACGGTCACGATGGGGCGCCCGGCGGTTACGGATTTCCTCCCGGTGGGCATGCAGCGGGAGGAAGCGCTGCGTCTGGCCGCGGCGGTGGAGCAGCTGTCGGAGCATCCGGTGGCACGTGCGGTTACCGAAAGTTATGACCAACCGCTGCCGTCTGCGGAAAATTTTGTTTCGCTGACCGGCCGCGGCGTATCGGCCGAGGTGGAGGGTAAAACGGTGCTGCTCGGCAGCCGCCGGCTCATGGAGGAGCAGCAGATTCCGTTTGCCGACGATCGTCAGAGCTGGGAGGACGAGGGCAAAACGGTGCTGTATATGGCGGTGGCCGGCCAGCCGGCCGCTGTGCTGGCGGTGGCCGATCCGGTGCGGGATACCTCTGCGAAGGCGCTCCGGGAACTGCACGAGCTCGGCATACGCACCGTGATGGTCACCGGTGATAACCGGCGAACCGCCGAGGCGGTCGGCCGTGCGGTCGGAATCGACGAGGTGGTGGCCGAAGTCCTGCCTGACGGCAAGGTGGAGCTGGTCGAAAAGTATAAACAGGACGGTAAAATTGTCGCGATGGCGGGCGACGGCATCAATGACGCGCCGGCGCTCGCTGCGGCGGATGTCGGTTTTGCGATGGGTACCGGCACCGATATCGCGATGGAATCGGGCGACGTCGTGCTGGTGGGCGGCGGTCTGACCGCGCTGGTCACGGCGGTGAAAATTTCGCGCGCCACCATGCGCAAAATCCGCCAGAATCTGTTTTGGGCGTTCTTCTATAATTGTATCGGCATTCCGGTGGCGGCCTTCGGGCTGCTCAGCCCGGTGATTGCCGGCGCCGCGATGGCGTTCAGCTCGGTGTCGGTGGTGACCAATTCGATCCTGCTCAAGCGCACAAAGCTGTGAACGCGGCGGAAATTTCCGCTTTTTTGCCGCCGGCTTGAAGCGCTGGGGCGGATCAGGAAGGATCAGGTGAAGCGTGTGGTGGATATTCTGATCGTCGGCGGCGGGCCGGCGGGACTGAGTGCGGCGGTCAATGCGGCCGCGCGGGGAAAAAGCTGTACGGTGGTGAGCAATGCGCTCGCGCATAACCCGCTGTACCGTGCCAAACAGGTGGATAATTATCTTGGCATGCGCGGCATGACCGGCGCAGCTATGCTCGAAGCCATGCACCAGGAGGCGGAAGAAGCCGGCGCGGTGTTTATGGAAGGCCGGGTGCTGTCGATCCTGCCGATGGGAGAAGACTTTATGACGGCGGTGGGCAATGAAATGGTGGAAAGCCGCCGGGTGATTCTGTGCACCGGTATTGCCGCCGGCCGTACGCTCGCCCAGGAGGACCGTTTTGTCGGCCGCGGCGTGAGCTACTGTGCGACCTGTGACGGGATGCTCTATCGCGGCAGGCGCGCCGTTGTTACCGGTGATGCGGCCGACCTTGCAGAGGAGGCGGCTTTTCTGCAGGAGATCGGGGTGCTCACCACCGTGATCACCGCGCGGGCGGTGTCCGGCCTGCCCGAGGGGATGGAGGCGATGACCGCTTCCGCAATCGCGCTGCAGGGCGCCGACCGTATCGAAGGTGTGGTAGCGGACGGGCGGCTGTTCCCCTGCGATGTGGTGTTTATCCTGCGCGAGGTGATGGCGCCCGGCTCGCTGGTTCCCGGGTTGCAGACAGACGGCCGCTTTATCCGGGTGGATGCCGATCAGCAAACCAACATTCCCGGCCTGTATGCTGCCGGAGACTGTACCGGCCGGCCGCTGCAGGTGGCGGTAGCCGTCGGGGAAGGGCTTGTTGCTGCTCAGCACGCCGCCCGTTCTCTCGACGGCAAATCCTGAAATCTGCCCCGGCGCATCCTGATGGATGCGCCGGTTTTTTGCGTCCTGCGCCCGGCTCTGCCTGGATTCTACCGTATTCGCTGGAAAAAAACAGGAAATTCGCCTAGGATACGACATGGACAAGCTTAAAATTGCCATATAATGGAAGCTGCCGACCGGAACCCGTCTGAAAATACCGGAACGGGGAACGGCAGCGGAAATGATATGGTGGGTGAGGACGTTGAAACAGAAGGCGTATGCCGGCGGAGTGGCCGGGGAAGCGGAAGAAAGGCATGTCGGCCGGGAGGAACGCGGGGTGATCCTGCGTCAGGTTGCGCTTATCGCGGTATGGGCGCTGACCGGGCTGCTGGTACCGCGTGCGACGATATACCAGGGAATGGCGCCGTTTGGTGTCGGGGTGGCGGCCGCGGTATCGGGTCCCGGCGCGCTTTTGGCGTATATCGCCACGGCGATAGGCTATCTATTGCCGGGCGAAGCGGTATTTCCGCTGCGCTATGTGGCGGCGGTGCTGGCGGTTGCGGGAATCCGCTGGTCGCTCAGCGGATTCCGGGAGCTGACCGACCGGGCGATGTTCGCACCGGTGATCGCGTTTTTGGCGACCTTCAGCACCGGGATCGCGATGAATCTTGTGGGCGGTTTTGCGGTGGACCGTTTGCTGATGGTGCTGTGCGAGAGCCTGGTTGCGGGCGGTTTCGCGTATTTTTCTACCGCTACCGTGCGGGTGATCGCTGACGCCGGCAATCGGACATCGCTGACCGCACAGGAACAGTCGAGCCTGGTGGCTACCGGCGCGGTGCTGCTCATGGCGGTGTCGTCGCTGGAGATCAGCGGAATATCGCCCGGGCGGATTCTGGCGGTGGTGTTGATTCTGTTGCTCGCGCGCTGCGGCCGGGAGCAGGGGGGCAGCATCGCGGGCATCGTGCTCGGTCTGGCGATGGCGATGGCGGCGCCGGATTCACTGCATCTTGCCGCCGCGTATGCTTTCGGCGGCCTGATGGCGGGAATCTTTTCGCGGTTTGGCCGTCTGGCGTCGGCGGGGATTTTTGTCGCCACGAATGCGATTGTCGCCATGAGCGCAGGCAGCGGCGCGTCGGTGATTATCGGAGTGTATGAGGTGGCAGCGGCGAGCGTGCTGTTTGTGGCGTTGCCGCCGGTGCTGGACCGGTATATCAACCGTTTTTTCTCCCATGCGCAGGACCTGCCTGCCGTGGAAGGGCTGCGGCGTTCGGTGGTCATGCGGCTGGATTTTGCGTCGAAGGCCATGGGCGAAGTGGCCGCCACTGTGGATTCGGTTTCGCGCAAGCTCGCGCAGATCAGCGCGCCGGATATGGGCACGGTTTACCGTCAGGTGTCGGATGATGTGTGCCGGCTGTGCGGGCTGCGGATGCACTGCTGGGAGGGCTGCTTCAGCGAAACGATGGATTCCTTCAACCATATGTCCGCAGTGCTGCGGGAAAAGGGGGAGATCCGCCGCTCGGAGGTAACCGGCCACCTTGACCGGCAGTGCAGCCGGCTGGATGAAGTGCTCGCACACGTCAACCGCGGCTATACCGAATACCTTGTGCGCGAAGGGGCGTGGCGCCGGCTCGGGGAAATCCGTGCCGTGGCGGCAGAGCAGTTCACCGACATGGCCGGCCTGCTCGATGAGCTGTCACTCGACTTTTCGGAAACGGAGCGCATGGATATGGATGCGGCCTCGCGGGTGAGGACCATATGTGAGCAGCAGGGTATGCTGGTCAGCGACGCGGTATGTACGCTTGGCCGCAGCGACCGGATGACGGTGGAGATTCTGGCGGAGGACGCCGGCCTGCATATCCGGGAACGCGACTGGCTGCGGCAGATCGGGGACGCCTGCGGCCGGGAGTTTGACCATCCGACGGTGGCGCGGGTGGGGAGCACTGTGCGCATCACCCTGACTGAGCGGCCGCTGTATGCGGCACAGGTCGCCACGGCACAGCTGCAGTGCACCGGCGAAAAACTCTGCGGCGACGCGGTGGAAACCTTCAGCGATGCCGGCCATCTGCATGTCGTGCTCAGTGACGGGATGGGCAGCGGCGGCCGCGCTGCGGTGGACGGCGCGATGGCGGCGGGACTGACCGCCCGGCTGATGCAGGCGGGAATCCGTCCCGACAGTGTGCTGCGCATGGTCAATTCCGCACTGATGGTGAAAGCAGAGGATGAAAGCCTTGCCACGCTTGATGTGCTGACGGTTGATCTTTTTACCGGCCGCATGGAAAGCCGGAAAGCGGGCGCTGCCGCCTCGTTGCTGCGGGATAACGGCCGGGTGTCGCGCGTTGAGCGTTCTTCTCTGCCGATCGGGATTCTGCGGGACATCCGTTTCGAGGAAAGTCAGGATACCCTCACCGATGGGGATGTGCTGCTTCTGCTCAGCGATGGCGCGCTTTGCTGCGGCACCGCCTGGGTGGAGGAGGCGCTGCGGGACTATGAGGAGGAAAAGGAGCCCCTGCGTCAGTTTGCTGAGCGGGTGGCGCATATGGCGCGGGAAAAGCAGGCGGAGGATAAGGAAGACGATATCACCGTCGTCGCGGTGCGGATCGTAAAGAAGGAACGCCGGGCCGCAGAAAAAAACAGAAGACGCCCCGGCGCCAAAAGTGCATAAGAGATGAAAAGCGGGAGGTTCACCACAGTGAACCTCCCGCTTTTTCGGCACAGAGAGCAGCGTTCAGCGGAATAAAGGGCGGAATAAATCTTTTGGGTGGATGGCAAAGACATCGTGAATGCGGAATAGAATGGCAGTGCTCAGATTTTTGGGGAGGACGCCTTTTTCCAGCAGGCGAAGCTGATACAGGCTGATGTCCAACCGGTCAGCCATTTGCTTTTGGGTATACCCATAGCTTTTCCGCAGGTAAAGGACGTTGTCCGTGAAAATTTTTATTTCGTTTCCTTTGTCCATACGAATTTCTCCTTTAAAAGCACTTTAGGTAAAATAACACCTAAATTAAGTATAGGTGTTATTTTACCTAAAGTCAAGGGGTTATCTTTTAACATGTTATAATTACTCAAACGAAAAAGGGGGCTTTATCTATGAATGGCGTAGAAAGATTACGAGAGTTAAGAGAGGACAGAAAACTGCGTCAAAAGGATATAGCTAAACTGCTGCAAACCGATCAAAGTTATTATAGCAAATACGAAAGAGGAGAAAGACCTCTGCCCATTTGGCATTTGGTTACGCTTTGCCGTTTTTATAATGTGTCTGCCGACTACATTCTTGGTTTGCCCGATTTGCCCTATCCGAAGGATTGAGAAAATCAGGCGGCCGAAAATCGCCCCGCTGCGGGTGTGAATAGGTCGTGGGGCGGTGTGCGCATGGATAGGAAAGACTGTTTTTCGCGCCCCCCGCTTGACTGCTCGTGGCTGTCACGCCGCGGTTCCGCTATGCGATAGTTCTCCGGCTGGCCGGCCTCGGGTTTGTGC
>CAJKBW010000041.1 GCA_905198295.1 uncultured Oscillospiraceae bacterium
ATTGTACCAGAAGGGCTGACGGGTCCTCAACTTTCATTTAACTTTACAGTCCGTTGCGAAACAAAAGGAGGAATCGAGATGAAGGTACTGGTAATCGGCGGAGTTGCCGCCGGGACAAAAACGGCTGCCAAGCTCAAGCGGGTGGATCGCAGCATTCAGGTGACCATCATCACGAAGGATAAAGATATTTCCTATGCGGGCTGCGGCCTGCCCTACTATGTCGGCGGGCTGATCGAAAGTCGGGATGAGCTGATCGTCAACACGCCGCAGAAGTATGCGGCGCTGACCGGCGTCGAGGTGCTGACCGGACGCGAGGCGGTCGCACTGGACAGTCAGGCCAAAACCGTGCGGGCAGTCAATGCGGATACCGGCGAGGAAGAAATCTATACATATGATGCCTGCGTGATCGCGACCGGCGCGTCGGCGATTCTGCCGGATATGTCGGGAGTCGGTCTGCCGGGCGTGTTCAAGCTGCGCACGCCGGACGACGCGATCGGCCTGCGCGCGTTTGTTCAGGAGAAACCGGTGCGGCGCGCGGTGGTGGCCGGCGGCGGCTTTATCGGCCTGGAGGCGGCGGAAAACCTCAAGGCGCAGGGTGTGGCTGTAACGGTAGTGGACCTGGCGGAGCAGATCATGCCGAACGTACTGGACCCGGAAATGGCGGCGTACGCCCAAAAGCATCTGGTCAAAAACGGGATTCGTGTACTCACCGGCACCCGTCTCGAGGCGGTGCTCGGCGAGGGGGAGGTTACCGGCGTCAAGACCGACGGCGGCGTAATTCCGGCGGATGCGGTGATTATGTGCATCGGTATCCGTCCGAATACGGCGTTTTTGGCCGGCAGCGGAATCGACCTGCAGCGCGGCCTGATCGTCACCGACGATCAGCTGCGCACGAACCTGCCGGACGTTTATGCGGCGGGCGACTGCGCGCTGGTGAAAAACCGCATTACCGGTGCGCCGCAGTGGTCGGCAATGGGGTCTTCCGCCAACTATGAAGGCCGCACCCTCGCACAGATTCTGGGCGGAGCGGAAAAGACCTATCCGGGCGTACTCGGCACCGGTGTGGTCAAGCTGCCGGGCCTCAACGCCGGGCGCACCGGTCTGACCGAGAGCCAAGCGCGCGCGGCCGGCTACGACGTGGAAACGGTGCTTGCTGTGACCGATGACAAGGCGCACTATTATCCGGACGCGGCGTTTTTCATCACCAAGCTGATCGCTGACCGGAATACGCATAAGCTGCTGGGCATGCAGGTGTTCGGCCCCGGCGCGGTGGACAAGATGGTGGATATCGCGGTGACCGGCATTTCGATGGGCGCGGCGCTGGAGGATTTTGAAAATCTCGATCTGGCCTACGCGCCGCCGTTTTCCACCGCCATCCATCCGTTTGTGCAGGCGGTGTATATCCTGCTCAACAAGCTCAGCGGCGATTTCACCAGCATGACGCCGCGCGAATACCTGGACGGCAGGGCCGAGGGTTACCGGGTGATCGATGTGGCGCCGGAACCTTCCATTCCGGGGGCGACCTTTGTCAATCTGGCGTCGGTCAATGGGGAAATCGAAGGCATTAAAAAGGACGAAAAGCTGCTGCTGGTCTGTGTGCGGGCGAAGCGGGCGTATTTTCTGCAGAACCGGCTGAAGTTTTACGGCTACACCAATACGGTGGTGCTCGAGGGCGCGACCACCTTCAACGATGTGCGGGTGAAGGGTGCGGTTACGGTTTCGCCGGCGGATATCACGCGGGTGAAAGCACTCGGCTTCCTGTGGGACAAGCGGACGCCGGATAAGTTCAACGGCCGGGTCATCACCCGCAACGGAAAAATTACGGCGGACGAGCATCGCGCGATCGCTGAGGCGGCCGAACGCTTCGGCTCCGGTGAGGTGACTATGACCTCCCGCCTGACGCTGGAAATTCAGGGAGTGCCCTACGAGAACATCGAACCGCTGCGCGCGTTCCTGGCGCAGTACGGGCTGGAGACCGGCGGCACGGGTTCCAAGGTGCGGCCGGTGGTGTCCTGCAAGGGGACCACCTGCCAGTACGGCCTGATCGACACCTTTGCGCTGTCGGAGGAAATCCACGAGCGTTTCTATCACGGCTACGCGGATGTGAAGCTGCCGCACAAGTTCAAAATCGCGGTCGGCGGCTGCCCGAACAACTGTGTCAAGCCGGATCTCAACGATCTCGGCATCATCGGCCAGCGGGTGCCGGAAATCCATGCGGATAAATGCCGGGGCTGCAAGGTCTGCCAAGTGGAGCGCAGCTGCCCGATTCAGGCGGCCAGACTGACTGACGGCAAGGTGACGATCGACGGCGAAGCCTGCAACCACTGCGGGCGGTGCATCAGCAAATGCCCGTTCGGTGCGCTGGAAACCGCGGTGACCGGCTATAAAATTTATCTGGGCGGCCGCTGGGGCAAAAAGGTCGCGCAGGGCCGTGCGCTCGATAAGGTGTTTACCGACAAGGAAGAGGTCATGACGGTCATCGAAAAGGCGATCCTGCTGTTCCGTGAACAGGGTAACACCGGCGAGCGGTTTGCGGATACGGTTGCGCGGCTGGGCTTCGAGCAGGTGCAGGAGCAGCTCATGCGCGATGACCTGCTTGCGCGCAAGGCGGAAAATATTGCGGCGCAGAAGCATCTGAAGGGCGGTGCCACCTGCTGACGTGAAAAGACGGTTTTTTGTGTCGGTTTTGGCGGCAGCCTGTCTCCTGACGGGGGCGGGCTGTGCCGGCCGACCGGCGGAAAGCAGCGGGACGGAATCGGGCGTCTATTATGCCTTTACGGACGATGCGGGCCGCGAGGTGGTGCTGCCGGAGGCGCCACAGAAGGTGGCGGTGCTGTTTTCCTCCTTTGCGGACATATGGAAAACGGCAGGCGGTACGGTAAACATCACGGTGGGCGAAAGCGTCGGACGCGGCTTTGCCGACGAATCCGCGGTGCTGGTGGATGCGGGTGCCGGCAAGACGATCAACACCGAAAGCCTGATCGCGGCGGAGCCGGATCTGATTATCGGTTCGCTGGATATCGCCGCGCAGGCGGATGCGGTGAAACTCGCCGCGCAGGCGGGGTTCCCTGCGGCGGCGTTTAAGGTGGAATCGTTTGCCGATTATCTGCGGGTACTGAAAATCTGCACCGACATCACCGGCGACGCCGAAGCCTATGAGACGTATGGCACGGCGGTACAGGGACGGGTGGACGAGGTGTTGCAGAAAGCGCAGCAGAGCGGGCAGGTACAGCCGCGGGAGATTCTGTTCATCCGTGCCGGATCCAAAGCGAGCGCCACCAAGGCCAAAACGGCGAAGGACCATTTCGCGTGCGCCATGCTGCAGGAGATGGGAACCCACAACATCGCCGACGACGCGCCGGTGCTGCTGGACGGACTGAGCCTGGAGGAAATCCTGCTGCGCAATCCCGATTATATTTTCATCAGTACCATGGGGGACGAGCGAGCGGCCATAGATTACCTTGAGGGGGTATTCGCCGGCGAGGAATGGCAGGTACTCACCGCCATACAGGAGAAGCACTATACCTTTCTGCCCAAGGAACTTTTTCATTTTAAGCCGAACGCCCGTTGGGACGAGGCGTATCGCTATCTGTACGATCTGTTGTATCCATCCGCGTGAGCGAAGGAGGTCATGGCCATGCGGCAAGACAGGGCGTATCCCTGCCGGCATATCTGGTTTCTGCTGGTGCTGCTGGCGATTCTGGCCGCCGTCGTGACCGCCGGTCTGGCCTGCGGCAGCGCAGCCTTCAGCCTTCGGCAGCTTGCCGGAGGTTTTTTACGCGAACCCGGCTACGAAACCGAGGCCATCATTCTGCACGCGCTGCGCCTGCCGCGGGTGG
The DNA here is from genome assembly GCA_905198295.1 of uncultured Oscillospiraceae bacterium. Taxonomy (GTDB): domain Bacteria; phylum Bacillota; class Clostridia; order Oscillospirales; family Acutalibacteraceae; genus UMGS1591. Next base: position 3,840 of record CAJKBW010000041.1, read on the forward strand.
CGGCCGGTATACTCGCGGGCGTGGGTCTTTCGGTGGCGGGCGTACTGCTGCAGGCAATGACCAACAACGCGCTGGCCAGCCCGAATATCATCGGCGTCAACGCCGGCGCGGGGTTCTGTGTGATTTTATGTCTGTGCTTCTTTCCCACGGCGTTTGCCGCGCTGCCGCTGGCGGCGTTTGTCGGCGCTTTTGCCACCACACTGTTCATTGTTACAGTGGCCGGCCGCGCGCGGGCGCCGCGGATCACGCTGCTGCTCGCGGGCATCGCCTGCAATGCGCTGCTCAATGCCGGAATTTCGTTTTTGTCGCTGCTGTACCCCGACGTGCTGCTCTCTTACAGTCATTTTTCGGTGGGCGGCTTTTCCGGCGTGGCGCTGGAGGAACTGGCCGTGCCGGCGGTGTTGATCGCGGGCTGTCTGCTCGCCGCTCTGGCCGCAGCCGGCAAGGCCAACCTGCTGTGCCTGGGGGACAGCATGGCGGCATCGCTGGGCGTCCGGGTGAAAGCGCTGCGGATTTTCTGCCTGCTGCTGGCCAGTGCGTCGGCGGCTGCGGTGGTATCCTTTGCCGGACTTCTGGGATTTGTCGGGCTGGTGGTGCCGCATATCGCCCGCCGGCTGGTGGGCAGCGAGCTGAAATGGCTGCTGTCGGTTTCTGTGCTGCTCGGGGCGTCGCTGACGGTGCTTTCGGATTTGGCCGGGCGGGTGCTGTTTGCGCCGAGCGAGCTGCCGGTCGGCATTGTAATGGCCTGCATCGGCGCGCCGTTCTTCTTTGTCCTTTTGCTGCGAAGGAGGGAAGAGGTATGATCTTTTCGGTCGAGCAGCTTTCCGCCGGTTACCGGGGAAAGCGCGTATTAGAGGATGTCTGTTTTGCGATACAGCCGCACAAGATTACGGCGTTGCTTGGGCGCAATGGCTGCGGCAAATCGACGCTGCTTGCCTGCGTCAATCAGCAGGTCGCCTACACCGGCAAAATTCTCTGCTGCGACCGGGATGTGTGCTTTATGACGCCGCGGGAGCGCGCCGCTGCCGTGGCGATTTTGCCGCAGGTGCTTGCTGTACCGTCGGTGACGGTGCGGGAACTGACCGCTTTTGGCCGCGCACCCTACAATGGCTGGGGCGGGCGACTGTCGGAGGCGGATCACAGGATTATCGCGCAGGCGATGGCGGATGCCGGTGTCGCCGAGATGGCGGATCGTCTTGTGCCGGAGCTGTCCGGAGGCGAGCGGCAGAAGGCATACATTGCCATGATTCTGGCGCAGAATACCCGGCTTGTGCTGCTCGACGAGCCGACCACCTATCTGGATGCGGCAGGACAGGCGGCGTTTATGCAAATGCTGGAAATGCTGCGCAGCCGGCATAAAAAGACCATTCTGCTGGTGCTGCACGATCTGCAGACAGCGGCACGCTACGCCGACAATGCGGTGGTGCTGCACGAGGGTACGGTGCGGTTTTCCGGCAGCATGCCGGAATGTCTGGACAGCGGCGTACTGGAAGAGGTATTCTCCGTTAAGATGCGGCGGTTTGCTGAAGACGGACGGGATTACGTATTGTTTGAGGGAAAATAAAACACGGGCCGGACGATTGTCCGGCCCGTGTTTTTCAGTATGGTTTTATGAAATCAGCCGGATGTGCCGCCCGTTTCGTTCAATGAGGCCCTCGTCGCCGAGCCGCTTGAGCTCCCGCATCATCGCGCTGCGGTCAAGGCACAGGTATTCGGCCAGCGCGCTGTACGGCATCGGCACGGTGCAGCGGCGGCTTTCGTTCTGCTGACAGAGAATATCAAAATAGGTCAGCAGCTTCTGCCGTACGGTCGGCTGGGTGAGGACGTTGATCCGGTTGGCCTGCAGCTGGGATTTCTGCGCCGTCATCCGGAACAGGTTGCTGACCAGCTGGCTGTGATGGGCGCAGGCGTTCTGGCACCGCTTGATGATGTGCTCATAGTCGATGAACAGCACACGACACGGCTCACACGCTTTTACATAATAATCCTGCATCCCGACCGGCATCAGGAACAGCTCGCCGAACACCTGATTGCGGAACAGCTCTTCGAGAACGCTCTGGTTGCCGTCCGCGTCGCAGTAATACAGCCGGGCGTGACCCTCCAGCACAACCCCGATTTTCTGCGGCGTGCGGGTATAGGCCATGATGATTTCCTCGGCGGAAAAGCTCACCTCCCGGGAACGGAAGCAGGTGTGCATCGCCTGCTGTTCCTGCGGGGTGATATCGGTAAAAATGGTCAGTTCCTCCATGCTGTTTACGTCCTTTCAGCCTTCCCGCATCTGTGGTAACCGGATAAGCAGCATCCGGAATATGGGGATAATTATTGGTTAGACACACTATATATGGTATTATATTTCAAAAGTGTTGCGCATGCAACACCTAAAAGAAAAAAAGTATGCTACAATCGGGAAGGCTTGAAAAGGGCCGGCGAAAATACAGGATGGAAAGGGCAGTCGGGGTATGAAAATCATCAAGAGAAACGGTTCCGAGGCGGCGTTTGACATAAGCAAAATCATTGTGGCGATCACCAAGGCCAACAATGCGGACGAACAGCATCGTGAGCTGACCAGTGACCAGATCCGGGATATCGCGGCCAGCGTGGAGGCGAGCTGCCTGAAAATGGGGCGTGCGCCGTCGGTTGAGGAGATACAGGATTTGGTCGAGAACCAGATCATGCAGAAGGGCGCTTTTGAGGTGGCCAAGCGGTATATCAAATACCGCTATACCCGTTCGCTTGCCCGCCGGGCCAACACCACCGACAACCAGATCCTCAGCCTCATCGAGTGCAACAACGAAGAGGCCAAACAGGAAAACGCCAACAAAAACCCCACGGTCAACAGCGTGCAGCGCGACTATATGGCCGGCGAGGTTTCCAAGGATATCACCCGCCGCGTGCTGCTGCCGCAGGAAATTGTGGAAGCGCATGAGCAGGGAATTATCCACTTCCACGATACCGACTATTTCGCGCAGCATATGCACAACTGCGATCTGGTCAATCTGGAGGACATGCTGCAGAACGGCACCGTCATCACCGGCACCCTCATCGAAAAGCCGCACAGCTTTTCCACCGCCTGCAACATCGCTACCCAAATTGTCGCGCAGGTGGCCAGCAACCAGTATGGCGGGCAGAGCATCAGCCTGGCGCATCTCGCCCCGTTTGTGCAGGTCTCCCGCGAGAAGATCCGCCGTGAGGTGATTCAGGAGGCCACCGAGCTGGGCGGCGATCTGTCGGAAGACAAGATCATGACCATCGTTGAACGCCGTCTGCGCGAAGAGGTCAAGCGCGGGGTGCAGACCATCCAGTATCAGGTCGTGACCCTGATGACCACCAACGGACAAGCCCCCTTCATCACCGTGTTCATGTATCTCAACGAGGCGAAAAACGAGCAGGAGAAGAAGGATCTCGCGATGATCATCGAGGAGGCGCTGCTCCAGCGCTACGAAGGGGTTAAGAACGAGAAGGGTGTTTGGGTGACGCCGGCTTTCCCGAAGCTGATCTATGTGCTGCAGGAGGACAACATCCAGCCCGGTTCGCCGTACTACTACCTGACCGAGCTTGCGGCCAAGTGCACCGCCAAGCGGCTGGTACCGGACTACATCTCCGAAAAGAAGATGAAGGAGCTCAAGGAAGGCAACTGCTTCCCGGTCATGGGCTGCCGCAGCGCGCTCAGCCCGTGGAAGGATGAGAACGGCAACTACCAGTTTTACGGCCGCTTCAATCAGGGTGTGGTTACCCTCAATCTGGTGGATGTCGCCCTCAGCTCCGAGGGGGATATGGACAAGTTCTGGAAGGTGTTTGACGAGCGTCTTGACCTGTGCTACCGTGCACTGATGTGCCGGCACGAACGGCTTAAAGGTACCCTGTCGGATGCGGCGCCGATTCTGTGGCAGTACGGCGCGATTGCCCGGCTGAAAAAGGGCGAGCCGATCGACAAGCTGCTGTATGGCGGTTATTCGACCATTTCGCTCGGCTATGCGGGACTGTGCGAATGCGTGCGCTACATGACCGGCAAATCTCACACCGATCCGAGCGCTACGCCGTTTGCGCTCGCCGTGATGAAATATATGAACGCCGCCTGCGACCGCTGGAAGGCGGAAACCACCATCGGGTTCGGCATTTACGGTACCCCGCTCGAGAGTACCACCTACAAGTTTGCCAAATGCCTGCAGAAGCGCTTCGGCATCATCGAAGGGGTCACCGACAAGCCCTATATCACCAACAGCTACCATGTGCATGTGACCGAGGAGATCGACGCGTTCGAAAAGCTCCGGTTCGAGTCCCAGTTTCAGGCGCTGTCTACCGGCGGGGCGATCAGCTATGTGGAGGTGCCGAATATGCAGCACAATCTCGAGGCGGTGCTGCAGATCATCCGCTATATCTATGACAACATCATGTACGCCGAGCTGAACACCAAGAGTGATTACTGCCAGGAGTGCGGGTTTGACGGGGAGATTCAGATTGTCGAGGACGACGGCAAGCTCGTGTGGGAATGCCCGAACTGCGGCAACCGCGATCAGGACAAGATGAATGTCGCCCGCCGTACCTGCGGCTACATCGGCACGCAGTTCTGGAACCAGGGCCGTACCGCCGAAATCAAGGAGCGGGTACTGCACCTGTAAATCGGATAGGGGGACGCCGCGTTGTATTACGGACAGATCAAAAAAACCGATATCGCCAACGGGCCCGGGGTACGGGTATCGCTGTTTGTTTCCGGCTGTACCCGGCACTGCAAAAACTGCTTCAATCCTGAAACCTGGAGTTTTACTTACGGAAAACCGTTCACTCCGCAGACGGAGGAGGAGCTTCTGCAGGCGCTTGCCCCGGCCTATATCAACGGCCTGAGCCTACTCGGCGGGGAGCCGTTCGAGCCGGCCAACCAGTGGGAACTGCTTCTCTTTCTCCGGCGCGTGCGTAAAGCGTATCCTGAAAAGGATATCTGGTGCTATACCGGCTGTACGCTGGACACCGATCTGGCCCCGGGCGGGGCGAGCTTCACCGAAGTCACCGGGGAGATGCTCGCGCAGATCGATGTGTTGGTGGATGGTGCCTTTGTGGAGGCGCTCAAGGATATCACCCTGCGCTTCCGCGGTTCGTCGAACCAGCGGCTGATCGATTTACGGGCATCCCGTCAGCAGGGCGGGATTGTCCTCTGGCAGGGATAAAAGGATAAGCGGGAACGCGGAGGCGGCAGTCTCCGCGTTCTTTTTATGTCTGGCGGCATGCGGATAACACCGACAGAAAAATTATCCTTTTTCTATGTAAAGCTATTGACAAGAGAGTTAGTTGGTGCTAACATATGGTTTGGTTAGATAAAGCTAACTCTTGCGAGGCAATCCACAACAGGGTTAGGGAGCCTGTATTCCGGGGAAAGGACTGGACGTATGATGCCGTTGACGCTGGCTGCTGTGGGCGAGGAAAACATGATTAAAAAAATAGGGGGCAAGCCGGAGGTGCGTGCGCATCTTGAAAACCTCGGTTTTGTTGTAGGGGGAAACGTAACGATCATTTCCACCATCGGCGGCAATCTGATTGTCAATGTCAAGGATTCCCGTGTGGCAATCAGCCGGGAGATGGCCGGCAAAATCATGGTGTAAGGCCGGAGATTTGGTATAATGGGCGGCAGCCCTTTATCAACAGGGGAAAGGATATGGTGGTATGAAAACATTGAGACAGGTCAAGATCGGGGATACGGTCACGGTGGTGAAGCTGCATGGAGAAGGTGCCATCAAGCGCCGGATCATGGATATGGGGCTTACCAAGGGCACGTCCGTACATGTGCGCAAGGTTGCGCCGCTGGGGGACCCGGTGGAGGTTACGGTGAGGGGATATGAATTATCCCTCCGTAAGGAAGATGCGGATATGATCGAGGTACAGTGATCCGCATTTTTTGTATCTGATAGTTAGTCTAAACTAATTGCTTTAAAGGGGAGAATCATTTATGGAAATCCGCATAGCCCTTGCGGGAAACCCGAACAGCGGCAAAACCACTCTGTTCAATGCGCTGACCGGCTCTAACCAGTTTGTGGGAAACTGGCCGGGCGTTACGGTCGAAAAAAAGGAGGGCAAGCTGAAAAAGCATGATGACGTGGTCATCATGGACCTTCCGGGCATTTACTCCTTATCGCCGTATAACCTGGAAGAGGTGTTAGCGCGCAATTACCTTATCAACAACCGTCCGGATGCCATTCTGAACATCATCGACGGCACCAATCTGGAGCGCAACCTGTATCTGACCACTCAGCTGACCGAGCTGGGCATCCCGGTGGTTGTGGCGGTCAACATGATGGATGTCGTCAAGAAAAACGGCGATGTTATCCGCATCGATGAGCTTTCGCGCGAACTGGGCTGCCGCGTGGTGGAAATCTCCGCGCTGAAGGGAACCGGCGTCATGGAAGCGGCCGAGGAAGCGGTCAAAGCGGCTTCCGGCACAAAAACCGTGCCGCAGCACAGTTTCAGCGGCGTCGTGGAGCATGCACTCGCCCATATCGAGGAAGCGGCGGTGCACGGTCTTCCGGCCGAACAGCAGCGCTGGTATGCGATCAAAATTTTTGAGCGCGACGAAAAGGTGCTTGAGCAGCTCAAGCTGGACAAGGCGGTACTCGAGCATATTGAGGAAGACATCAAGGCCGCGGAAGAAGAGATGGACGACGATGCCGAGAGCATTATCACCAACGAGCGATATCTGTACATAGCGTCGATTATCAAGGGCTGCTACAAGAAAAAGAGTCAGGGCAAGCTGACGGTGTCGGATAAAATCGACCGGGTGGTGACCAACCGTTGGCTGGCGCTGCCGATTTTCGCAGTGGTTATGTTCATCGTCTATTTCGTGTCGGTGACCACGGTCGGCACCTGGGCGACCGACTGGGCGAACGACGGTGTGTTCGGTGACGGCTGGCACCTGTTCGGTATCGGTTCGTTGGCCTATGAGGAAGCGGCGGAGGAATACGCCGTGCCCGGGGCAATGGTCGAAGCTTTTGAAACGGCGGCGGAGGAAGCTGGTCTGGATCCGGCAGCGGCAGAGTCGCTGACCACCACCGCCTACCTGTACGATGACGACGGCAATGTGGAAGAAGAGCTGCCGGTGGATTTTGCTGCCTACACCAAGGCGGCAGCGCTTGAGGAGCCTGACCCGACGGAATACGGCGTATGGGTGCCGGGGCTTCCGGTGCTGATCGGCGCCGGCCTTGACGCGGTAAACTGTGCGGACTGGCTGCGGGGGTTGATCCTCGACGGCATTGTCGGCGGCGTCGGCGCGGTGCTCGGCTTTGTGCCGCAGATGCTGGTGCTCTTCATCTTTCTGGCGTTCCTGGAAAGCTGCGGCTATATGGCCCGCATCGCGTTTGTGATGGACCGTATTTTCCGCAAATTCGGTCTGTCGGGCAAGTCCTTTATCCCGATGCTCATCGGCACCGGCTGCGGCATTCCCGGCATCATGGCCTCGCGTACCATTGAAAATGAGCGCGACCGTCGGATGACCGTTATGACGACGACCTTCATCCCCTGCGGTGCAAAGCTGCCGATCATTGCGCTGATTGCCGGCGCGCTGTTCGGCGGGGCCTGGTGGGTGGCGCCGAGCGCCTATTTTGTCGGCATTGCGGCGATCATCGTCTCTGGTATCATGCTTAAGAAGACCAGGATGTTTGCCGGTGACCCGGCGCCGTTCGTCATGGAGCTGCCGGCTTATCACCTGCCCACGGTCGGCAACGTGCTCCGCTCCATGTGGGAGCGTGCCTGGTCCTTCATTAAGAAGGCGGGTACCGTGATCCTGCTCTCCGCCATCGTTCTCTGGTTCCTGCAGGGCTTCGGCGTGGAGAACGGCCGCTTCGGCATGGTGGAAGATCTGAACAATTCTATCCTCGCCGTTATCGGCAATGCGATCGCCTGGCTGTTCATTCCGCTCGGCTGGGGCAACTGGCAGAGCGCCGTGGCGGCCATCACCGGCCTGATCGCCAAGGAAAACGTCGTCGGCACCTTCGGCGTGCTGTTCGGCGGGTTTGACGAAGTGGCGGAAAACGGCTGGCAGATCTGGGCGAATATGCGGGAGGTATTTACCGGCCTGTCGGCGTATTCCTTCCTGGTGTTCAACCTGTTGTGCGCGCCGTGCTTCGCGGCGATGGGCGCCATCAAGCGGGAGATGAATTCCGCCAAATGGACCTTCTTCGCCATCGGTTATCAGTGTGTGTTCGCGTATGCGGTTTCGCTGGTGATCTACCAGCTGGGCATGCTGTTTACCGGTCAGGGCAATGTCATCGGCTCGATTGCAGCCTTTGCCATTGTGGCGCTGATCCTGTTCCTGCTTTTCCGCCCGTACCGGGAGAGCAAAACGCTGAAGACAAAAGTACGGGTATAATTTTTATCAAGGGGGCAACGTTATGCTGAACTTTCTGGCGCAAAACTGGGGAACGCTGTTTGTCGGTGCGCTCATCATCGCGATTATTGTGCTGGTGGTGATTAAACTGCGGCGGGATCACAAAAAAGGAACGTCCCCCTGCGGCTGTGGATGTGACAACTGTCCCTCCTCCGGCATGTGTCACAAAAAATAGAGACATATTTTATCCGCAGAAAACCGCCCTGTGCCAAGGCACAGGGCGGTTTTTCCCTTTGTGTTACCGATATGGTTCGGAAAATCTTGTTGACAAATCAACAATCGATTGCTATAATGCGTCTTGTTGATTTGTCAACGAGATACGCGGTGAAACAGAAAGGAACGACACCATGAAAAGGGCTTTTTCAGCGATCAATGCGGTGATGCTGGTGGTGATTCTGGCGCTGGATGCGGCGTATATGACGGTTGGCGGCCTCGGCCTGAAGGCGGTTACCAGCTGTATGTTTGTGCTTACCGGACTGCTTAATCTGGTTTACGGCATCAAAGCCGGAGCAGACCGGAAATTTCCGGTCTGGATGGCGGTGGCGCTCACCTTTGCCATGCTGGGAGATGTCCTGCTGGGGATCAACTTCTATCTGGGCACGGCGGTTTTCGGAATCGGGCATATTTTCTATTTTGTGTCCTACTGCACGCTTGCCGGGTTTAACCGGCGCGATTTTCTCTGCGGAATCTGCATTTTTGCCCTGGCACTGGGCATCATTCTCTTTGTCCCGTTCCTGGAATTTGGCGGTGCGCTGATGCAGGGGGTCTGCTGCGCCTACGCCCTGATCATCTCCTTTATGGTCGGCAAGGCGGTTTCCAATCTCCTGGGCCACCGAAACGTGTTTACGGTAATTGTGGCGGTCGGAAGCATCCTGTTTTTTGTTTCCGATCTGATGCTGGTGCTTGATCGTTTCGGCACCATCCCCAACGCCGGGTATTTCTGCCTGGGCACCTATTATCCCGCCCAGTTCCTTCTGGCGTTTTCGATTTTTTCCTATGCGGGTCTGAAGCGGGACAAAGCGGACAGAAAAGGAGCCGGCTATGTGCGAACGGATGGAACAGTTTGAGCGTTTTACGACGGCCGTTACCCGCGCCCATAAATGCATTCAGAAGGCCAAAAAGGCCGAGACCGAGCGCATGGGGCTGAAGGGGCGGCAGGTGATGTGCCTGTATTATCTCGGCAAAAGCGCCGGTGGTCTTACGGCGGCGGAATTATGCCAGTTGTGCCACGAGGATAAGGCGGCCATCTCCCGTACGCTGGTCGACCTGACAGAGATGGGGCTGATTGCGCCGTGTGCAGACCCCAAACGGAAATACCGCGAAAAGCTCACCCTTACGGCACAAGGCCGGGAAAAGGATGTACAGATGCGTGAGGCCATTGAGCGTGCCGTGCGCGGGGCGTCCGTGGGCTTCGGCGAAGCGGAAAGAGCCTGTTTTTACCGGGTGTTTTTTACCATTATCGACAATCTGGAAAAGCTTTATGCGCCATAAAGGAGACTCTGAATGAGGTTTATCAAACGAATATTCTGCCGGTGCTTTCAGGAGGTGTTTCACCTGGTTATTCCGGTGCTGCCTTACAAAACGCCGGAGGTTCTGCGCGGAATTGACCGGGTTCCGGAACTTTTGGAAAAGAAACAGATCTGCAGGGTCCTGCTTGTTACCGATGAAGCGGTAAAAGCTTGCGGGCTGACCCGTCCGCTGGAAACAGCCTTGGCGGAAAAGGGCATTTTTCTCGCGGTATACGATAAGACGGTTGCCAACCCGACCACGCAGAATGTGGAGGATGCGCGGCGGATGTACGTGGAAAACAGCTGTCAGGCGCTCATCGGCTTCGGCGGCGGTTCGCCTATTGACTGCGCCAAAGTTGTGGGGGCCAGGGTGGTCAAACCAAAGCAGCCGGTTTCCCGAATGAAGGGGCTGCTGAAAATCCGCAAAAAGCTCCCGCTGCTGATCGCAGTTCCCACCACCGCCGGAACCGGCAGTGAAACCACTCTTGCCGCCGTCATTACCGACAGCGATACGCGGCATAAGTTCCCGATTAACGATTTCCCGCTTATCCCGCCGTATGCGGTGCTGGATCCTGCGATGACAAAATCGCTGCCGCCGTTCCTGACGGCTACCACCGGGATGGATGCGCTTACTCATGCGGTTGAAGCATTTATCGGCCGTTCCACAACCCAGCAGACGCGGGAATATGCGCTGGAGGCCGTGCGGCTGATTTTCGGAAATCTGGAGACCGCGCATCGCTGCGGCGGGGACATGGCTGCCCGCACCGGTATGCTCAGGGCGGCTTTCCTGGCCGGCGCTGCATTCACGAAATCGTATGTAGGCTATTGCCATGCCGCGGCGCATGCACTCGGCGGGAGGTACAATACCCCGCATGGGCTGGCGAATGCGGTGCTGCTTCCGGTTACGCTGGAGGCGTACGGCGCCTGCATACATAAGAAGCTGAAACGGCTTGCCGTTGCGGCAAAGCTCTGCGGGGAAGAAACCGGAGAGGAAGAAGCGGCGGTGTGTTTTATGCAAAAAATCCGCGCGATGAATCAGGCGATGGGCATCCCCGCAGTGCTGCCGGAAATTCGGCGGGAGGATATACCGGAGCTTGCCCGCCACGCGGATAAGGAAGCGAATCCACTGTACCCGGTTCCGGTGCTGCTGGATGCGCTGCAGCTGGAACGCCTGTTTTATGCCATCAAGGAGGAGTGAACCATGCAGGAAAACGAAATACAGGCCATTGTCGCCGGACAGCGGCAGTTCTTTTTCAGCGGCAAGACCCTGCCGCTGGATTATCGCATTCAGGCCCTGAAAAGGCTGAAACAGGCCATTGTCGGCAATCAGAAGAAAATTGCCGATGCCCTTCAGCAGGATCTCGGTAAAAGTGAGGCTGAAGGCTTTATGTGCGAAACCGGTCTGGTGCTCAGCGAAATCAGCTATATGCTGCGGCATATCCGCCGGTTTGCCCGGGAGAAAACGGTGTATACGCCGCTTTCGCAGTTCGCCGCGGGCAGCCGTATCCGGCCGACACCTTACGGCGTTACGCTGATTATGAGCCCCTGGAACTATCCGTTTCTGCTCACGGTCGATCCGCTGGTGGATGCGCTGGCGGCCGGCAATACCGCTGTGGTCAAGCCGAGCGCTTATTCGCCGGCGACAAGTGCTGTGGTGGAAGAGCTTCTTTCATCGGTTTTTCCGCCCGAATATGTGGCGGTGGTGACCGGCGGGCGGGAGGAAAACCGGTGCCTGCTGAATGAAAAATTTGATCACATCTTTTTCACCGGCAGCCAGGCGGTGGGCCGCGAAGTGATGCGCAAAGCGGCCGATCATCTGACGCCGGTGACGCTGGAGCTCGGCGGGAAGAGTCCCTGCATTGTGGATGCGACGGCCAAAATTCCGCTGGCGGCCCGGCGGATTGTCTTCGGCAAATTTCTCAACTGCGGCCAGACCTGCGTGGCGCCGGATTACATCCTCTGCGACGCTAAAGTGAAAAAAGAGCTGCTGGCCTGTATGAAGGCGGAAATCCAAAGGCAGTTCGGTGCGGAGCCTCTGCGCAATGAGAACTACGGCAAAATCATCAACGCCAAGCATTTTGCCCGCCTGATGGGACTGATCGACCAGAAGAAGGTGTTCTGCGGCGGCCAGTATGAGGAGGAGAGTCTGCGTATTGCCCCCACGATACTGGATAATGTCACGCTGGATGACGCTGTGATGCAGGAGGAGATTTTCGGACCGGTGCTGCCGGTGCTCACCTTCGAGGATATCGGCGAGGTCATCGCCCATGTCAACAGCCATGAAAAGCCGCTGGCACTGTATATCTTTTCGCAGGACAGGCGGACCATTCGCGAGGTTACCACCCGCTGCGGCTACGGCGGCGGATGTGTCAACGACGTGGTCGTCCATCTGGCGACCAGCAATATGGGTTTCGGCGGCGTCGGTGAGAGCGGCATGGGCGCCTATCACGGCAAAGCGGGCTTTGCCGCTTTTTCCCATCACAAGAGCATCCTGGACAAAAAAACCTTTATGGATCTGCCGATGCGCTATCAGCCGTATACCTCTTTCCACGAAAAATTGATACGCCTGTTCCTGCGGTGATCGGGTCGGGCGGAGAGAAAAAGCGTTTCCGTTTCGGAAACGCTTTTTTTGCCGACAAAACCGGAGAAAAGCACATAGTCGTCCCGACGGATACGGGAAAAAACAGCAAACTCTGCCCAAATGTAAACATATGTTCCTTTTTTTAGAAAAAAGCATTTACTTTGAGGACAGGAATGGTATAATAAAGTGTATTCCCGTGCCGGGAAACCGGACGGCGGCGGAGCGTTCCGGCACAGAGCGGGCGGATGGCCTGTGCTTTGCCGGAGCCCCTTGGCTGAATATCAACGGTATGGAGCGAAAGCCTATGGAAAGCTTTAAATTAGTCTCTCAATACAAGCCGACCGGGGATCAGCCGGAGGCGATTGCGAAGCTGGTGGATGGTATCCGCAAGGGCGACCGGGAGCAGACGCTGCTGGGCGTTACAGGGTCGGGCAAAACCTTTACGATGGCGAATGTCATCGCCCAAGTTAACCGGCCGACTCTGGTGCTGGCGCACAACAAAACGCTCGCTGCACAGCTTTGCACGGAATTTCGGGAGTTTTTTCCGGAAAATGCCGTGGAGTATTTTGTGTCCTATTATGATTATTATCAGCCGGAGGCATATATCCCTTCCACCGATACCTATATCGAGAAGGATTCCGCGATCAATGACGAGATCGACAAGCTGCGCCATTCGGCAACTTCGGCGCTGTCCGAGCGGCGGGATGTCATCATTGTCGCGAGCGTATCCTGCATCTATTCCCTGGGCGACCCGATCGATTACCGCAGCATGGTGATTTCGCTGCGGCCGGGGATGGCCAAAAGCCGGGATGAACTGCTGGCCAAGCTGGTGGAGCTGCAGTACGAGCGCAACGACATCAATTTTGTCCGGAATAAGTTTCGGGTGCGCGGCGACGTGGTGGAGATTTATCCGGCATACGCCAACGATATCGTGATCCGGGTGGAGTTTTTCGGTGACGAAATCGACCGAATCAGCGAAATCCACGCGTTGACCGGTGAGCTCAAGGGCGTTGTGCAGCATGTGGCGATCTATCCGGCTTCGCATTACATCGTGCCGCCGGAAAAAATGCAGAGTGCGGTTGAGGAAATCCGCCGCGAGCTGGACGAGCGGGTGGAGTGGTTCAAAAGCGAGGGCAAGCTGCTGGAAGCGCAGCGGATCCTGCAGCGCACACGCTACGACATTGAAATGCTCCAGGAGGTCGGCGTCTGCAAGGGCATTGAGAACTATTCGCGGGTGTTGTCAGGGCGTGCGCCCGGTTCGACGCCGTGCACGCTGCTCGACTATTTCCCGGAGGATTTCCTCCTGTTTGTGGACGAATCGCATGTTACCCTGCCGCAGGTGCGTGGGATGTTCGGCGGCGACTTTGCCCGCAAGAAAAGCCTGGTGGATTATGGTTTCCGTCTGCCGAGCGCCTATGACAACCGGCCGCTGAATTTTGACGAATTTTACAGCCACGTGCATCAGGCGGTATTTGTCAGCGCGACCCCCGGCGAGCTGGAACGGGAACGCAGCGCGCAGATTGTGGAGCAGGTGATCCGGCCTACTGGTCTGACCGATCCGGAAATTATCGTCAAGCCGGTCGAAGGACAGATCGACGATCTGATGGAGGAAATCCGGCTGCGGGCGGCACGGCAGGAACGGGTGCTGGTCACCACGCTGACCAAAAAGATGGCGGAGGATCTGACCACCTTCCTCGACAACGCGGGGATCCGGGTGCGCTACATGCATCACGACATCGACACGATGGAGCGCATGGAGATCATCCGCGACCTTCGGCTGGGCGAATTCGATGTGCTGGTGGGTATCAACCTGCTGCGTGAGGGGCTCGACCTGCCGGAGGTTTCGCTCGTCGCCATCCTCGACGCGGATAAGGAGGGGTTCCTGCGTTCGGAGACCTCGCTGGTGCAGACTATCGGCCGTGCGGCGCGCAATGCGGGCGGACAGGTAATCATGTACGCCGATCAGGTGACGCCGTCGATGGAGCGGGCGATCAGCGAAACCAACCGCCGCCGGGCGATCCAAATGGCATACAACGAGGCGCACGGCATCGTTCCGAAAACCATCATCAAAGATGTGCGCGGGGTGATCGAGATCACCTCCCACAACAAAAAGGGAAACAAAACGTCTGCTAAGCAGCTCAGCCGCGCCGAACGGCAGCAGCGCATTGAGCAGCTGACCAAGGAAATGAAGGCGGCAGCAAAGCTGCTGGAATTCGAGCATGCCGCCTGGCTGCGGGATGAGATTGAAAAGCTGAAAAAATAAGCGGAGAGGCGCCGCGCTTTTCCAGAATTACGGGTGCTCCCGGCGGCAGCGGGGAACACGGGAACAGGAAGGCAAAAATATGCAGAATACCAGACTGATTATCAAAGGGGCCAGGGAGCACAACCTGAAAAATATCGATCTTGATATACCGCGTGACAAGCTTATTGTCTTTACCGGTCTGTCCGGTTCGGGCAAGTCCTCGCTGGCCTTTGACACGATTTATGCGGAGGGGCAGCGGCGGTATGTCGAGAGCCTGTCCTCCTATGCGCGGCAGTTCCTCGGCCAGATGGAAAAGCCGGACGTGGATTATATCGAGGGGCTGTCGCCGGCAATTTCCATTGATCAGAAGACGACCTCCAAAAATCCGCGCTCGACGGTGGGGACGGTGACCGAGATCCACGACTATCTCCGGTTGCTGTATGCCCGCATCGGCATCCCGCACTGCCCGGTCTGCGGGCGGGAGATCCGGCAGCAGACGGTGGATCAGATTGTGGATCAGGTCATGACACTGGAGGCCGGGACGCGGATTCAGCTGCTTGCTCCGGTGGTACGCGGGCGCAAGGGCGAGCATGTTAAGGAATTCGACGCGGCGCGCAAGTCCGGCTATGTGCGGGTCCGGGTGGACGGCAATATTTATGATCTTTCGGAAAAGATTGAGCTGGAGAAAAACAAAAAGCACACCATTGAAGTGGTGGTCGACCGGCTGGTAATCAGCGACGAGATCAAGGGGCGGCTGGCTGATTCCATCGAAACGGCAACCACGCTGTCCGGCGGCCTGCTGACGGTGGATGTGATCGGCGGGAAGGAAATGACCTTTTCCCAAAACTATTCCTGTCCGGAGCACGGCGTGAGTATTGAAGAGCTGTCCCCGCGGATGTTTTCCTTCAACAATCCCTTCGGGGCCTGTCCGAAGTGCACAGGGCTGGGGATTTTTATGTCGATGGATCCGGATCTGATTATTCCGGACAAGCGTCTGTCCATCCGCGGCGGTGCGATTCAGGCGAACGGCTGGGGCTACGCCAATGGCGGCACCATTGCCCAGATGTATTACGAGGCGCTGGCGGCGCATTACGGCTTTTCCCTGGATACGCCGGTGGGCGAGCTGCCGCCGAAAATTATCGATATCCTGCTGTACGGTACCAAGGGTGAGAAAATCCGTATGGTGCGCAAGATGGAGTACGGTCAGGGTGAATACAACACCGATTTTGAGGGGATTCTCAATAATCTGCAGCGCCGCTACCGGGAGACGCAGAGCGACTGGATGAAGGAGGAGCTGGAGGCCCATATGTCGCAGGTGCCCTGCCCGGAATGCGCAGGCAAGCGTCTGCGGCCGGAAAGCCTCGCGGTGACGGTCGGCGGTATCAATATCGCGGATTTTTCGGAAAAATCCGTGGAGGACGCGCTGGCGTTCATTGAACAGCTGGAACTGAACGAACGGGAGCACTGGATTGCCGACCGTATCCTCAAGGAAATCCGGGAGCGGCTGGGCTTCCTGCAGAGCGTGGGGCTCGGCTACCTGAATCTTTCGCGGCCGTCGGGTACGCTGTCCGGCGGCGAGAGCCAGCGCATCCGGCTGGCGACGCAGATCGGTTCCTACCTGATGGGGGTACTGTATATTCTGGACGAGCCGAGCATCGGCCTGCATCAGCGGGATAACGACCGGCTAATCGCTACGCTGCGCCATCTGCGCGATCTCGGCAATACGCTGATCGTGGTGGAGCACGACGAAGATACCATGCGGGCGGCGGACTGGATTGTGGATATCGGTCCGGGTGCCGGCATGCATGGCGGCGAGCTGGTATGCTCCGGCACATTTGACGATATCTGCGCCTGTGAGCGCTCGGTGACCGGGCAGTATCTCAGCGGCAAGCGGCGGATTCCGGTGCCGGAAAAGCGGCGGCCGGGCTCCGGAAAGCTGCTGACCGTCCGCGGCGCGTCGGAGCATAATCTCAAAAATATCGATGTGTCCTTCAAGCTCGGCGCTTTCAACTGTGTGACCGGTGTGTCGGGTTCCGGGAAGTCCTCGCTGGTCAACGAGATCCTCTATAAAAAACTGGCAGCGGAGCTCAACGGCGCCAAAACCCGCGCTGGCGCCCATCGCGCAATTGAAGGTATGGAATTCCTCGACAAGGTTATTGATATCGACCAGTCGCCGATCGGCCGTACGCCGCGTTCCAACCCTGCGACCTATACCGGGGTATTTAACGATATCCGGGAGCTGTATGCCTCTACCGCAGACGCCAAAATGCGCGGCTTCTCGTCCGGGCGCTTCTCCTTCAACATCAAGGGCGGCCGGTGCGAGGCCTGTCAGGGCGACGGTATCGTGAAGATCGAGATGCATTTCCTGCCGGATATCTATGTGCCGTGTGAAGTCTGCAAGGGCAGGCGCTACAACCGGGAAACGCTGGAGGTCAAATACAAGGGCAAGAGCATTTACGACGTGCTGGAGATGACGGTGGAGGAGGGACTGGAGTTCTTCCAGAGCATTCCCAAGATCGCCCGCCGTCTCCAGACACTGTATGATGTGGGGTTGGGCTATATCAAAATCGGCCAGCCGGCGACCACCCTGTCCGGCGGTGAGGCGCAGCGGGTGAAGCTGGCCACCGAGCTGTCCCGGCGGGCGACCGGTAAAACGGTATATATTCTGGACGAGCCGACCACCGGCCTGCATACGGCGGATGTTCATCAGCTGATCGGTGTGCTGCAGAAGCTGGTGGACGGCGGCAACACGGTGATCGTGATCGAGCACAATCTGGATATGATTAAAACTGCAGACTATGTGATTGACCTCGGCCCGGAGGGCGGTGACCTGGGCGGTACGCTGGTTGCGGCTGGCACGCCGGAGGATATCGCCGCGGTAGAAAAGTCGTATACAGGGCAATACCTGCGGGAAATCCTCAAACGCGGATAAAACAAAAGCCCGCCGCCGGTAAGTTTTACCGACGGCGGGCTTTTGTTATGTTGGTTTACTTGTCCAGATGCTTTTTAAAGAAGAAGTATACACCCGCGGCAGAGGCCAGAAGAATGGCGAGAGCCAACACCGCTTTGGTCCCGCTGCCGGTTTGGGTGAAATCATCGTCCGTGGCTTTTTCCACCGTGATTTCGCACGCGGCGGTTTTTCCGTTCACGGTCGTGGCGGTTATGGTCACGTTGCCTTCCTTTTGGGCCGTAACCAGACCGTTTTCATCCACCGCGGCAACGGCCGGGTCGGAGGAAGTCCAGGCGATGTTCTTGTCCTCGGCGGCTTCCGGTTCCACCGTGGCCTTCAGCTGGAGCGTCTTGCCCGCTTCCAGCTTTGCGGAGGTTTTGTCGAGGGTTACGCCGGTGATATAGGTAAAGGTGACGTCGATGTCGCCCGCCTCTTCGATGGTATAGGCCTCTTTGTCCACGTTCAGCAGCACACGTCCGGTGACCGTGGCGGAATCCGCGTCGGGAGAGGTGAAAAGGATGGCCGGTTCACCGGCGATTTCCGCATTCTCCACCCGAATTTTGGCATTTTCCACCGTAGCTTCCGGCTCTTTGCCGCTGGCGACAACCTGTCCGCTGACGGTGCCGCCGGTAATGGTGACCGCGGTATTTTCCACCTTGCCATTATAGCCGCCGCCGAAGACATACCGGCCGATGGTGCCGCCGGCGATTTCGATGGAAACCTCTTTGGTCAGGGCGTTGAGCGCGCCGCCGCAGATATCCCGTATATTATCGCAGTCTTTGATGATGACAGCCGCTTTGTTGGTGATACCGTCGGCACCGCCGATACTGCCGCCGTAGACCTTATTGGTTACCACGACGGTTTCGCCGTCCACAACCACGCGGCTTTCGCCAACCGGACCGCCGTTGCCGCCGCCGCAGACGTTGGTATAAGTGCCCCCGGTCACCAGAACATCGGTGGTTTCCACACGGCTGCCGCTGCCGCCGGTCACGTAGCTGATCGTATTGCCTTCGCCGGCGACGATTTCCGCTTTATTCACATCGGCGGGTGCGCCGTTCAGTACGCGGGATTCACTCATGCCGCCGCCGGACACGCTGTACAGCGTGGAGCCGGTGACTTTAACCGAAGCGGTGCCGGTCACTTTGGTGCTCAGCCCGCCGCCGTTGACCACGCCGGTGGTTCCCTTCTGATCGCAGTTTTCGACCACGAGCGAGGTATTTTCCGCGTCTGCAAACGGGCCGCCGCCCCACACGGTACAGGTGTACAGGCTCAGGTTCTTCAGAGTGGTCGGTATGCCGTTGGCATAAAGCGAGAAAATGACTTTGTCGCCCTGCCGACAGCGCAGCGCGGCATTTTCCTTGCCTTCGATGACCACGCTGGCGACGTTGGTGATGCTCTCGTAATTACCGCTGCCGGAGCTTATGCCCTGCTTGGTGGGGTACAGATTGCCATAAACATACACCACAACCGCCTTGCCGGCATAGGCACTGTCGGCAAGCGCATCGGTCAGGCTGGTGATGGCGGTATGTTCCGCCGGCACCGCGTCACCCGCATACAAAATGACCGGTTCCTCTTCTGCGGCTACACTCAGGGATACCGCCGCCGCGGAAAAGAGCAGGAGTACCGAGAGGGAAACCGACAAAATACGCCGGATACCTTTCAGACCACGCATACAAAAACATCCTTTCCTGTTCGAATATTTTTTGATCGTTTATTTTACTATACTACATAAATTTCCTTTTGTCTATCTTTTTGGGCGGATTACTCTTGGTTGATTCTCCAAAATGCGCAATTTCTGAACGCTTGGCCATACGAAATCGGCGGAAAGGAAAAAACGTCGTGTCCGCCGGAACTGAGGCAAAAATATTTACAAATCTTTCATATACTGGTCTTGGGTATACGGTAAAATACTAATCGTGAGACCACAGGGAATTCTGAACAGTGGGGAAATGACATGTTTGGCTATGTGCGCGCCTATAAGCCGGAGATGACCTTCGGTGATTTTGAGATTTATCAGGGCGTGTATTGTTCTCTGTGCAAGCGCCTTGGAAAACGGTACGGTCCGCTGGCGCGTATGACTCTGAGTTATGATTTTACTTTTCTTGCCCTGTTCCGCATGGCGGCTGCGGATACGTGCCCGCATTTCGAGGTCCGTCGGTGCGCGCTGCATCCGCTGAAAAAACGGGCGTGCTGCTGCGGCGATGCGGAGCTGGCGTTTGCCGCCGATGCCGCGATGCTGCTCACTTGGTATAAACTCCAGGACAATGCGGCCGACCGCGGCCGTATGAAGCGGCTGGCGGCGCGTCTGCTGCTTTTTGTCTTCCGCGGGGCGCATAAAAAAGCGGCGGCGGCACTGCCGGAAATGGATGCCCATATTGCCCGCTGCATGGAGCAGCAGGCAAAGGTGGAGGCGGAAAAGACCGCCGGCATCGATGCCGCGGCGGACCCTTCAGCACAGATGCTTTCCTACATTGCGCAGGCAGGGGCCAGGGATGAGCGTGAGCGTCGGGTTCTGGAACGCTTTGGCTACTGCCTGGGACGCTGGATATACCTGATTGATGCTGTAGACGATATGCCGGACGATCTGGAAAGTGGCGATTATAACGCCTACATCTTGGCGCGCGGGATTCGGCCGCAGGAGGCGCAGCGGGTGGCTGCGGAGCAGAAGCAGGCGCTGCTGACCCTCAATGCCTGTCTGGCGGAATGCATTGCCGCCTACAACCTTTTGACAATCCGGCGTTTTGACCGGTTATTGCGGAACATTCTGGAGCAGGGGATGCCTGCTGCACAAAATCGTATTCTGCTTCCTCGCAAAGAGCGGCGCCGCAGCGCCCAAAAAGCGGGGGCAAAGAGGTGACCGGGACGGTCAAGGAAAGGCTTGGTTCGGAATATGAGCGTTAGAGATCCTTATGAGGTGCTCGGTATATCGCCCAATGCAACCGACGATGAGGTAAAAGCGGCGTACCGGGAGATGGCAAGGAAATATCATCCGGATAATTATGCCGACAATCCGCTGTCGGAGCTGGCGCAGGAAAAGATGCAGGAGATCAACGAGGCATACGACCAGATCATCCGTGCCCGCCGTCAGGGCGGGTCTGCCGGAGGAGGCCGCGGTGCAGCGCCCTCCGGAGGTTCCCGTTTTGCAGACGTGCGCAGCATGGTCAACGGCGGTCGGATTATGGATGCGGAAATCCTGCTGGACGGCGTTCCTTCCGGCTCGCGTGATGCGGAATGGTATTTTCTCAAGGGCAGCGTACTGTACCGGAAAGGCTGGCTGGAGAGCGCCCACGAGCATTTTGTGACCGCCTGCCGGATGGATCCGGCCAACATGGAGTATCGCCAGGCGGTCAACCGGATGGATCAGCAGCGCAATACCGGAGGCTACCGTGCTCCGGCGCCGGCGGCCGGCGGCTGTACGGCATGCGACGTGTGCCAGGGGCTGATTTGTGCGGACTGCTGCTGCGAATGCATGGGTGGCGACCTGATCCGCTGCTGCTGACAGTTGTTTTTCGGCCCGGGCGCTTCGGCGCTGCGGGTCGATTTTTCAGCGTGGTTGCAGGCGGATTTTACGGAAAGGGAGGAAAGCGGATAATGAAGCAAAGCGGCAGGATTGCGGTCGGCGGTGTGTTCAGCGCTTTGGCGCTGGCTTGTATGTTGATGACCATTTTCCCTTACGCGACCTATGCGCTGCCGGCGATGGCCGGCGTCTGCCTGATCCCGGTAGTGCTGGAACTCGGCTGGCGCTGGGGCTGGATGGCCTATGCTGTGACGGCGCTGCTGTCGCCGCTGCTGGCGGCAGATAAGGAAGCGGCGCTGCTGTTTATCGCCTTTTTCGGCTATTATCCTGTACTCAAGGCCTGGATCGAACGCCGGAAAAGCCGGGTGATCGAATGGGCGATCAAACTCCTGCTTTTCAACGCGGCGATGGTTGCGGCCTACATGGCGGCGATTTTTGTATTCCGGCTGCCGGTGGATTTTGAGATTTTCGGCGTCAGCCTGCCGTTTGTCCTGCTCGCTTTGGGCAATGTGACCTTTCTCATTTACGACAAAGCCCTGACAGGGCTGGTTTCCCTGTATCTCTACCGGCTGCAACCCAAGCTGCATCGCATGTTCAAATATTAGAGCGTATCTGAAAAGTCACTGTGTTCGTGCTTTTGTACGAACAC
>CAJKBW010000042.1 GCA_905198295.1 uncultured Oscillospiraceae bacterium
CCAATAGTCCAGCGCCTCTTTTAACGCCAGCGCCTGGTCATTGTGCGGGTCGCAGTACCGCATGAAATACCAGGAGGAACCGCCCCATTGGGGCATGGTGTCCGTTTCCCGCTTGGCCGGCGCACCGCACCGGGGACAGGTGGTGTTGACCCAATCCTCGATGGCTGCCAGCGGGGACTCGCCGTTGTCCGTCGGCTCATAGCTCTCCACCATGGGCAGCCGCACCGGCAGCTCGCTCTCCGGCACCGGGACAAAGCCGCAGTGGGGGCAGTGGACGATAGGAATCGGCTCGCCCCAATACCGCTGCCGGGAAAATACCCAGTCGCGCAGCTTAAAGTTGACCTTGCTCTCCCCGATGCCCTTTTCTTCCAGCCACGTCTTGATGGCTTCCTTCGCGTCCTCCACCGTCATCCCGTCCAGGAACCCGGAATTGACCATCACGCCGGTCGCACAGTCGGTGAACGCTTCCTTTTCCACGTCGCCGCCCTTCACCACCTCGATGATGGGCAGCCCGAATTTCTTGGCGAACTCCCAGTCGCGGGTGTCGTGGCCCGGCACCGCCATAATCGCGCCGGTGCCGTAGGACACCAGCACATAATCGGAGATAAAAATCGGGATTTCCCTGCCGTTGACCGGGTTGACGGCCATCACGCCCTGCAGGCGGACGCCGGTCTTGTCCTTGGCCACCTCGGTGCGCTCGAAATCCGACTTGCGGGCGGCCTGCTCCTGATACTCCTTTACCTCGGCCAGGTTGGTCAGGATGCCTTCCCACTGCGCGAGCAGCGGGTGCTCGGGGGACATGACCATGTAGGTGGCGCCGAACAGGGTGTCCGGACGGGTGGTGTAAATCTCCACCGGCTGTCCCGCCGTGGTCTGGAAGGTCACCTGCGCGCCGGTGGAACGGCCAATCCAGTGGATCTGCTGCGCCCGCACCCGCTCGGGGTAGTCCACCAAATCCAAATCGTCGATCAACCTCTGGGCATACTCGGTGATTTTCAGCATCCACTGGCTCTTGACCTTGCGGATAACCTCGCCGCCGCACCGCTCGCACACGCCGCCGACCACTTCTTCGTTGGCCAGCACGCATTTGCAGGAGGTGCACCAGTTGACCGCCATTTCCTTTTTATACGCCAGCCCGTGCTTGAACAGCTGCAGGAATATCCACTGGGTCCACTTATAGTAATCCGGATCGGTGGTGTTGATCTCCCGCGTCCAGTCAAACGAAAGGCCGAGCGCCTGAAGCTGGGATTTAAACCGCGCCACGTTGTTTTTGGTGACGATCTCCGGATGGATATGGTTCTTGATGGCAAAATTCTCGGTCGGCAGGCCGAACGCATCCCAGCCCATCGGGTAGAGGACATTATATCCCTGCAGGCGGCGTTTGCGCGCCACCACATCCAGCGCGGTATAAGAGCGCGGATGGCCGACGTGCAGGCCCTGTCCGGACGGATAGGGAAACTCCACCAGTGCATAAAACTTCGGCTTTGAGCGGTCGTCAGACGCTGCAAAGGTGTTGTTCTTCACCCAGTATTCCTGCCACTTTTTTTCGATTGCCGACGGATCGTACCGCATCAATCGTTCCCCCTGACTTCAATAAAATCCGCTGTTTCCAGCTGTTTTCCGTCCTTCCACAGCCGTTCGAGATCGTAAAAGGCGCGTGCTTCGCGCTGGAACAGATGCACCACGACGCTGCCGTAGTCCATCAGCACCCAGTTTGAGGTGGCGTACCCCTCTATCCGCAGCGGACGGATTTCCTGCCGGCCGAGTTCCTCCTCCACATAATCGCTCAGCGAGCGCACATGGGTGGAGCTGGTGGCCGAGGCAATAATAAAATAATCGGCAAGGCTGGTCAGATCACCGACTTCAATGACCTGGATATCCTCCGCCTTATGCTTATCCAACGAGGTGACGATCTGCGCCGCCCGTTCTCTTACTTCCACGAATCGCTTCAACTCTCTTCCTGTTTGACTGTCAGGCCGCTGCCGACGTGGGCGCGGCCGTACCCGACTGCTGTGCGAGCACCTCGGACAAGGCCTGTTTATGGGTGTCCCCTGCTGCATCCGCTGCAAGCTGCGGGAAGGTCAGGTCGGTTTCGCTCACCGCGGTGCCATAGGGGTTGAACGCTTCATTGAGCAGGGCAAGCACCTCGGCGGTGTGCGCCGAATAGTAGGCCGTCCCCTCCGATGAAGCCGCCTCGCCCGGCAGCAGATACGCTGTAAACGCGGTCATCGGCACACCCGCCATCTCCCGCAGGATTTTTACCATTCCGTCGGTATTCATCCCCATATTTACCCGGATCGGGGTGGATCCGTTCATCAGCGGCCCGATGATCTCCTTGGTCAGTTCCTGCTCCGAGGAGGTCAGCAGGCGCTGCATCAGTCCGGCAAAGACCCTGCGCTGTTTGAGGATGCGCGCGATATCGCCGTCCACACCGGAATCCCGTTCGGTGATATAATCCAGCGCCGCCGCGCCGCTGAGCGTCTGCACGCCGGAGGCGTATTCGATGTCGCCGAGGGTCTGTCCTTCCTCCAGTTCCACATCCACGCCGCCGACCAGATCGACCAGCTTGACAAAGGCCTTCTGCGGCACGATAAAGAAGCCGTCAACCGGCAGGCTGTACTGATCGTTGAACACGTTGATCAGGTTTTCGCTTGCCGAACCGGTTTTCTGGGTGATCTCGCCGTTGCAGGTGGACAGATTATGCCGCCCGTCGGTGATTTCCGGCTCAAACACCTGCCGGCCGCAGATATCGCACCAATCCAGCGGCTTCGGGTTGGCCCACACATCCGCCAGCCGCTTCACCGCCCAGGTGCCGTCGCTGCCGAGATAGGTGTCCTGCGGGAATTCCAGGATATTCACCGTCTTGGCTTTCCGGTCCCAGCAGAGGATGGCCAGCGATTCGGTCGGGCTGGCCGTATCTTCTTCCCCCATGAGGCCGACGATATAATACGACACCTTATCCGGCGCCGGCGAAGTATCGTAGCTGCTGGTCACCGCCTGCGGCCGGTCCTTGCCGGGCGAAGCGACGTTGTCATAAACCATCTTGCCGACAACGACCAAAAACACCGCGCACAAAACAATCAGCACAATCAGCAGGATCATCACAACAGTGCGGCCGCGGCTGTTCTTCTTTTTCCGCGCGGGCTTGCCGGAAGGGGTTCCCTGCGCCGGCCTGCCCGAACCGCTGCGCGGAGCGCCCGTGCGTGCGGACGAGGATTTCCGTCCATTCGGCTTGCCATTGGACGGACGTTTATTTTCTGCCAAAGCCATCGGCCTCCTTTTTACTCACCGTTTCGACAGTACCAGATCGTTATAGGCGGCAAAGGTGTCCGGATGGACCGCCTGCCGCTTCTCCGAAAGGCTGCGGATTGTGTATACCAGCGCATAAAGCACGGCGTCGTCCAGATCGCTGTCCGCCAGCCGGCGCATCTGCGCAATGTCGGCATAGCTGCGCCCCGCGGCGGTGAGATCCGCCAGGTACACAATCTTTTCGAGCGGCGACATGCCCGCGCGGCCGGTCGTGTGATACCGCACCGCCTGCAGGATTTCCGGATCGCGGATGCCCAGAATATGCTCGAGGAACGCCGCGCCCAGCACCGCATGCCACAGTTTCGGCGCGTGCTGTTCAACGCTGTCCAACAGTATACCAAATTCCTGCAGCATTTGCAACTGCACATCCGGCGGGGTATCCTTCATCACATCGTGCAGCAGGCCGGCGGTGCGCGCCCTGACGGCATCCGCCCCATAACGGCCGGCCAGCCGCTCCGCCTCATCCGCCACCGCCAGAGAATGGGCCAACCGCTCCGGCGTCAGGCGTTTTTTCAAAATATCCACAAACTGTTCTTCCTGCGAAACCAAGACCGGATGCCCTCCCTGCTGATATAACTGATGCCGGCGTACATAATCCGCCACCGCCGGCGGCAGCCAGCGCGTCAGGTCCTCCCCGCGTACCGCGGCTTCCCGGATTTCGGTGGAGGAAACGCGGACAAGCGGAATATCCTCCACCGCACAGCGCGCGCCGAGCGCCCCGAGCTTTTCGGCGTAGGCGCACAGCTGTGCGTAACCGATGTCATCGCGCGGAGCGGCGCACAGCACCGCACGCTGCGCAATCGCATCAAACCGCCACCAGGTGGACAGGGTGCAGAACATATCGGCTCCTGTGATCAGATACCACTGCGCGTCCGGATACTGCGCGTGGAGCGCCTCCAGCGTATCTGCCGTAAAGCTCGCGCCGCCGCGGCGCGCCTCCAGGTCGGACACCTCCAGCACGGGGTGCTCCTGTGCCGCCAGGCGGCACATCGCCAGACGGTCCTCCACCGACGCCATCTGCTGCTTCATTTTGTGCGGCGGCACAAAGGTCGGCATCAGCAGCACGCGGTCAAGCCGCAGCCGCCGGGCAAACTCCAGCGCCATCTGCACATGCCCGTTGTGGATCGGGTCAAAGGTGCCGCCGAACAGCGCCATGCGCCGGGCCGCTTTTTCCATACCGGTCATCCTTTCCCTGCCGCCTGTTTTACCGCGGCAGCTCGATGACCGGCTGCTCCTCGCGGCGACGGTACAGCACAAAGCAGCGGCCGATCACCTGCACCACCTGTGCCCCAACCGCTGCGGCGATCTCGGCCGCGGTTTCCTTCGGAGACGCCGGCGCCGTTTCCAGCACCCGCCCCTTGAACAGCTCCCGCGCCGTAAGCGCATCCTCGGCCTGCTTGACCAGTGTATCCGAGATGCCGCCTTTGCCCACGTGCAGGATCGGCTCCTGTGTCACGGCAAGAGAACGCAGATAGGCGCGCTGTTTACTCGTTAATGTCATAATCGGGTTTCCATCCTTTTCTTGTTTCAGTATGTGTCAATCCTGTCCGGCTATTCCCAGATATTCCCGCAGCCGCGCGGCAAACAGCCGCATCGCACGGCCGCGGTGGCTGACCGCGTCCTTTTCGGCCGCGGACAGTTCCGCATAGGAGCGCCCGCCTTCGACCACAAACAGCGGGTCGTAGCCAAATCCGTTTTCTCCCTTCGGCGCAAACCCGATGCGGCCGGGGCATTCCCCGACAGCGGTCACCTGCTCCCCGTTCGGGAACACGCAGCAGATGGCCGAGACAAATTTGGCCGTGCGCTGTTCTTCCGGTACATCCTTCAGTTCCTCGAGCAGCTTGACGTTGCGGTCGGCGTCGGTGGCGTTCTCCCCGGCATAGCGCGCGGAGTAGATGCCCGGCCGGCCGCCGAGCGCATCCACCATCAGGCCGGAATCGTCCGCAATCGCCGGCATGCCGGTTTCCCGGCAGGCGGACTCCGCCTTGATAAACGCGTTCGCCGCAAAGGTATCGCCGGTCTCCTCCGCCTCGCTCAGCTCACGGGTAACCGCTTCGATGCCGAGCGGCTCCAGTATGCGGGACAGCTCAGCGAGTTTTTTGGCATTATGGGTCGCGATAACATAGGTATTCATCCGGTTGTCATTCCTCTCCTGCGGCAGTTTTCTGCCCCTGCTCCCAGATTTCCTGAACAGCTTCACACAGCTCCGGGGTGCTGGCAAAAAAAGCTCGTTTCACTGGAACATACACGCCTTTTCCTTCCAAAAAACCTTGTATCTGTTTTTGATTTCCTTCTTCATCCGTCCAGAAAATCTGCCAGTCCGGCGTTCCGGGCGACTGATAAGGAGACGAAGGCAACGCTCTGTCGTATATTGCCTCTTGCAGTAAATCGCTCAGCGGCACATCACCGCCGGGCGTGCCGTCGGTGAAGGTGACCGCAGCCGTTTCCGGCACGGTATCGACGATACGCTGCCATTCCTGTCGGGCGAGATGGTTTTTCAGCGGATAGACGGCCTCATCCCAGCACACCCAGAGCAGGAATCCCGCCGACACCGCCAGCACTGCCGCCGCCGTGAGGATACCGCGCCTTATACGTCCCTTCATAGCAAGGCCCTTCCTTTCCCGCCGTGCTGCACCTCTTATCTGCGGTTTATTCGCTGAACAGTCCCCGGGCGAAATCCTCGGGGTCAAACGGCTGGAGATCGTCGATGCCCTCGCCGACGCCGACGAATTTCACCGGCAGGCCGAGATCCTCGCGGATCGCCAGCACCACACCGCCGCGCGCCGTACCGTCGAGCTTGGTCAGCACGATGCCGGTGATGCCGGCGGCGTTTTTGAACTCCCGCGCCTGATTGACCGCATTCTGCCCGGTGGTCGCATCCAGCACCAGCAGCACTTCCTTATCGGCATCCGGCAGCTCGCGGTCGATCACCCGGCCGATTTTGGCCAGCTCCTCCATGAGGTTTTTCTTGTTGTGCAGGCGGCCGGCGGTATCGCAGATCATCACATCCGCCCCGCGCGCCTTCGCGGCAGCAGCCGTGTCGAACACCACCGCCGCCGGATCGGAACCCTGTTCGTGCTTAACCATATCCACGCCGGAACGGTCCGCCCATACCTGAAGCTGCTCGATGGCGGCGGCGCGGAAGGTATCCGCCGCGCCCAGCACCACTTTTTTGCCCTCGCGCTGCATTCTCGCCGCAAGCTTGCCGATGGTGGTCGTCTTGCCCACGCCGTTGACGCCGATCACCAGCACCACCGCGGGTTTGGTGTTCAGCTGAAGCTCCTGGCCGCCGCGCAGCATTTCGGCCACCGTTTCCATCAGCATGTCGCGGATCGCGTTCGGGTCGGTTTCCCCGCGTTCCTTGACCTTGCGACGCAGCTCGTCGCAGATACGGGAGGCGGTCGCCGCGCCGGTATCGGCCATGATGAGGATCTCCTCGAGCTCCTCAAACAGTTCCTCGTCGATCCTGGTAAAGGAACGCAGCATGGCGTTGACCGAATGCATGATGGAATCGCGGGTCTTTTTGAGTCCCGCGCTGATCTTGCTGAAAAAGCCCATCTCGTGTTTTCCTTTCCGACGGCTCAGCCGTTCTTTCCCGTCAGCTTCTTAAAGCCCCTGTACAAAAGCCATGCGCCGGCGGTCGCCGTCACCGCAGCCGCCGCGGCACCGGCGCGCCGGCAGGCGCGGCGCAGGTCCTCCGATACGTAAATCACCGTATCCCGCTCGGTTTTGGCCACGCTGACGGTATATTCCCGCAGGCTGTGCCCGCCGCCGACCACAATCCCCTTATTCATCCGGCAAAACTCCTTTCCGCCTTATCCGATTTCTTTCAGGCCGAGGCGTTCCTCCACCTCGCTTGCCCGCAGCTCGAGCAGCTTGGAAACGCCCTTTTCCTGCATCGTCACCCCGTACAGCACATCCGCTTCCTCCATCGTGCCGCGGCGGTGGGTGATGACGATAAACTGGGTGTTGCCGCACATGCGGCGCAGGTAGGCCGCATACCGGTCGACGTTTACGTCGTCGAGCGCCGCCTCGATTTCGTCGAGCACGCAGAACGGCGACGGCGTAACCTTGAGGATGGCGAACAGCAGCGCTATCGCGCTGAGCGCCTTTTCCCCGCCGGAAAGCGCATCCAGATTGAGGATCACCTTGCCGGGCGGCTGCACGTGCATTTCGATGCCCGAATTCAGGATGTCGTCCGGATCCGACAGCTTCAGCTCCGCCTTGCCGCCGCCGAACATCTCGGTAAAGACGATACCGTAATTATAGTTGATCTGCTTGAAGCGTTCAATAAAAATTTCCCGCATCTGGGTGGTGAGGTCGCCGATCAGCTTGAGCAGCTCTTCCTTGGACACCTCGACATCCCGCACCTGTTCCGACAGGAACGCAAACCGTTCGCTGACCTCTTTGTATTCCTCGATCGCTTCGACGTTTACGCTGCCGAGTGCGCGGATTTTGCCCTTGAGCTCGCCCAGCCGGCGGTTGGCCTGCGCGATATCCTCAATCGGCGCCGCCTGGGTTTCCGCCTCGCTGCGGGTCAGCTCATATTCCTCATACAGCCGGCGGATGAGATCGTCCGCCTCCTTCTGCGCGGCAGCGCATTTTTCCTCGATGCGCGCCGCTTCGCGCCCGGCGCGCTCCCGTTCGTCCGCCTTATCGCGGGACTGCTGCCGCAGCGCGGTCTGCCGGGCTTCGCCCTGCGTGCGCTGGGCCATCAGCTCCTCGACGCGCCGGCCGGTGTCCTTCGCCTGTTCCCGGAGGCCTTCCGCCTGCGCTTTCATTTCCTCCATACGCCGACGGATTTCGGCGTTGCCCGCTTCCAGCGCGGCCGCCTGTTCCTCCAGCTGCACACGGCGGCTGGCCGCATCGCTCTGCCGCTCACGCAGCGCGGCAATCGACGCCTCGTGCGCTTCGATCTCCTTGAGGCCGGCAACCGCCGCCAGCTTTTTGTCCGCAATCTGCGCGGAGAGTTCCTCCCGCTTTTGGGTGAGCTCCTGCCGGCCGCCGGTCATCTTCTCCAGCTCGGCCTCCACCGTTTTCTGTTTCGCGCTGATCTCGGCGGTTTCCTTATCCGCCGCTTCCATCGTGCGCCGGCATTCCGCCGCACGTTCGCTGAGCGTTTCCCTCTCCCGCGCATCCGCTTCGGCGGCTTTCCGGTTGTTTTCCGCCGCTTCCTCCAGCCGGCGCAGCTCCGCCTCAAACCGGATGCGGTCCTCCTGCGCACTGGCCAGCTCCCCGCGTGTGGCGGACAGCTCCGCCTCCGCGGCGGCCGCTTCCTGCTGCACCTGATGGAAAGCCTCCTTAGCCGCCTGCGCTTTCTTTGCCAGCGCCGCCGCCTCTTCCCGGATGCGTTCGATTTCCGCCCGCCGGGACAGCAGGCCGGCGCCCTTGACGCTTGAGCCGCCGGTCATCGAGCCGCCGGCGTTGACCACCTGGCCGTCGAGCGTCACCACACGGAACCGGTATCCATATTTACGCGCAATGGCCACGGCATAGTCCAGATCCTCTGCAACCGCCGTACGGCCGAGCAGGCTGCGCACCACGCCTTCATACGCCGCGTCGTACTGCACCAGCTCGCTGGCCAGGCCGACAAAACCGGCCTCATCCTCCAGCCCGCGCTCATTGAGCACATTGCCGCGCACCGCACTCAGCGGCAGGAAGGTGGCGCGGCCGCCGTTGCTTTCCTTCAGGAAGGCGATGCCGCGCTTGGCATCCTCTTCCCTTTCACAGACAATGTTCTGCGCCGCCGCGCCGAGCGCGGTTTCCACCGCAAGCGCCCGGTCGGGCGCGGCGTTGATCAGCCGCGACACCGGCCCCCGGATGCCGCGCAGCGCCCCGCGCTCCGCCTGCTTCATCACCGCTTTGACGCTGTGGGCAAAGCCCTCCATGCTGCGCTCGAGTTCCTCGAGCAGCCGGGCGCGGCGGACCTTTTCCTCGGCGTCCAGTCCCAGCTGATCCGCCGTCTGCCTGGCCGTTTCCAGCTTGGCGCGGCGGGACTGAAAGCGCATTTCGTAGCCGCGCGCCGCATTCTGCAGCTCCTCGACCTTGCCGCAGCAGAGCTTATGCGCGCTGCGGCACTCCTCAAGCTCCAGCTGCGTTTTTTCGTTCTGCGCACTCCGCAGGGCGGACGATTCGGTGAGCTGTGACAGCCGCATCGTGATTTCGGCAAGCGAGGATTCGCCGGTAACCGCCTTTACCCGGATATCCGACAGCTGCAGGGCGAGCGCCGACGCCGTACGGGAAAGCTCCTCCATGCGGCCGGAAAATTCCTCGGTGCTGCGCGCCAGGCTCTCGAGCGCATCCGACAAACGCAGCTGCTCCGCTTCCGCCGCCGCAATTTCCTCACGCTTTTGCGCAATATCCTCCTGATGGCGGACAATGTCGGCCTCCAGCGTCTGTTTGCCGCTTTCGGCCTGTTCCATCTCCGCACGGATGCGCGCAATGTTTTCCCCGTTGTGGAACAGGTCGTTGCCCAGCACCGCCACTTCGCCGTCCCGGCGGGCCGCCTCCTCTTCCAGCGCCTGCGCACTGCGGCGCACCTCATCCATCTGCACCACAAGCTGCTGCGCCCGCTGGGCGATGGCCTCGATTTCCTCATCCACCGCCGCAATCGCGTCGCCGGCCGCATCGTACTGGGTGCGGGCAAGCTCCAGCTTGGAATTCAGCTCGCGCAGCACCTCGCGCGAATGCTCGATGGTATGCAGCCAGAGGCCGATCTCCAGCCCCTTCTTTTCCCCGGCGTAGGCCAGGAATTTTTTGGCCTTTTCCGCCTGCTGCTCCAGCGGGCCGACCCGCTCCTCCAGTTCCTGGAGAATGTCGCGCAGCCGCAGCAGGTTATCCTCGGTGGAGCGCAGCCGGCGTTCCGCCTCGTTTTTGCGGTAGCGGTATTTGGCGATCCCCGCCGCTTCCTCAAAAATCTCCCGGCGCTCCTCCGATTTGGAGGACATGATATCGCCGATTTTGCCCTGCCCGACGATGGAATAGCCGTCCCGTCCGAGGCCGGTATCCATGAACAGCATCTGCACGTCCTTCAGGCGCACAGTCGCGTTATTGAGCAGATATTCGCTCTCGCCCGAACGGTAATACCGCCGGGTAACCTTCACGTCGTCGGCGTCAAAGTCCAGCCGCCGGCTGGTGTTGTCGATGACCAGCGACACCTCCGCAAAGCCGACCGCCCGGCGCTGCTCGGTGCCGTTGAAAATGACATCCTCCATCTTGGATCCGCGCAGGCTTTTGGTGGACTGCTCGCCGAGCACCCAGCGGATCGCATCACTGGTATTCGACTTGCCGCTGCCGTTCGGGCCGACGACCGCCGTAATCCCTTCGCCGAAGGTCAGCACCGTCTTGTCCGGGAACGATTTGAATCCCTGTATTTCCAGCGCCTTAAGTTTCATCTGTTCACATCCTTGGTCTGTTCTTCCGTTTCTATCTGCCACAGCGGCACGCCGTCCCTGCCGCGCACGCGCACCCGGCAGCCCTGCTGTTCCCACCAAAGGAGATTTTCCCGCTTATGCCCGACCGCCTTGGAAACCGCCGCGGGGTGCACCAGAAAAGTTACCGGTTCTCCCTTGGGCAGCCTTTCCAGCAGCGGCTGCGCCGCCATACGGTAAAGGCGCCCCTCGCAAAGCTCGCGGAAAGCCGGGTGCCAGGGTCCGGCCACGCATCCCCGCTGCATCTCCGTTCCGGCGTGCAGCCCCAGCCGGATCACCGGGATACGCCGCTCCGCCTCGAAAAAGGACAGCAGCCGCGCACACAGCGCCGCCGCAGCCTCCAGCGTCGGCGGCACATACCGCCCCTCGCGGTACCAGCATTCGAGCGCGGTATCCCGCATCACGACGGTCGGATAAATCCGCACGGTATCCGGCTGCAGGTCCGCCAGCGCCCGCGCGGTACGGTACGCCCCCTCATCGGTATCGCCCGGCAGCCCGGTCATCATCTGAAGCCCCAGCGAAAGCCCCGCCTGCCGGATAAGGCCGGCGGCACGCCGCGTGTCCGCCGGAGTATGCCCCCGCCGGTTGAGCCGCAGCACCGCGTCATCCATGCTCTGCGCGCCCAGCTCCACCGCCGTGACGCCGTATGTCTTCAGCAGGCGGAGCACCGGTTCATCCACCGCGTCCGGACGGGTGGAGATGCGGATGCCGCTGAAGGTGCCGTCCGCCACAAAGGGCGCGGCCGCCTCCAGCAGGCGGCACATATACGCCCGGTCGATCGCGGTAAAGCTGCCGCCGAAAAAGGCAATCTCCGCCTGCGCGCTTCCGGTAGGCATGGTCTGGGAAGCCGTCCGGCACGCCTGCGTCACCGCGGAAGGCAGGAGCTGCCCGCTCTGCCCGGAAATCGCCCGCTGATCGCAGAAGCTGCACCGGTGCGGACAGCCGGCATGCGGTACAAACAGGGCTACATTCGTATGCCTTGCCATCAGGAATCATAGCCCATCAGCCGCAGCGCCTCCCGCGCCGCCTGCTGTTCGGCCTCCTTTTTGCTGCGGCCCCGGCCGCGGCCGATCACGTTGGAGTTCAGGTGCACCTCCACGGTAAACTGCTTGCTGTGATCGGGTCCCGACTCACCCACCAGGACATATTCCAGCTTTTCTTCCGGATTCTGCTGGACGATCTCCTGAAGAGTGGTCTTATAATCCCGGAACGGCAGCTTGTTCTTCTCCTCCACTTCCTTTTCCAGAAAGCGCATCACAAAGGTGCGCGCCGGCTCCATGCCGCCGTCGAGGTAGATCGCGGCCACCACCGCTTCAAAGGCGTCGGCCAGAATGGACGGACGCGCGTCGCCGCCGTTTTGCTTTTCCCCCTTGCCGAGCAGCAGGAAACGGCCGAGCTCCAGCGTCCGCGAATAGCCGCACAGCGCCTTTTCGCATACGATCGACGCCCGCAGCTTGGTCAGCGCGCCCTCCGGCTGCTTCTCCCGCCCGAACAGATAGACCGCTGCAATCATGCCCAGCACCGAATCGCCCAGAAACTCCAGCCGTTCGTTGCTTTCCAGCCCATGCCGCCCCTCATTGGCATAGGACGAATGCGTCAGCGCCTTTTCCAGCAGTACAGGGTTGCTAAAACGATAGCCGATCCGCTCCATCAGCTCGGTCAAATCCGGTCTCACCGGCAATTCCTCCTTATTCCGGGCGGCCATTGTGCAGCCCCCGGGTTATGGCGCCTTCGGCAGCGCCGCTATCCTTACAGCCGGTCTTCGATATACCCGACGATATCCTCCACGGTGGCAAACGCCGCCAGCGCCTCGTCCGGAATGGCCACCCCGTACGCATCAGCCAGCGCCACGCTCATATCGTCCAGCTCGTCCGGCGTCAGGTTCAGCTCGTCCAGCGAGGCCGCAAGCACAACGTCTTCCTCTTCACAGCCGTAGCGATCGGCACACAGCCGCCTGACCATCTGCAGTACCACAGCCGTCCACTTCCTTTCCTTACCGCCCGGTTTCCGGCCGTACTCAGTCGCCGGCGTCCGCCGGCGCCGTTTCGTTCTTTTTCACCGACGCGGCGATCTCCTCGATCACGCCCGCCCTGGAAAACTCCGCCGCCACCCGGATCGCATTCTTAAAGGCTTTGGCATTCGAGTTGCCGTGCGCCTTAATTACCGGCTTGGTTACGCCGAGCAGCGGCGCCCCGCCGTATTCGGAGGTATCCATCTTTTTCTTGAACATCCGCAGCCCCGGCTTGATCATCAGCGCGGCAATCTTGGTTTTGAGGCTGGACATGAAAATATCCTTGAGGTTGCCCATGATCACCTCCGCAACGCCCTCCATCATTTTGAGGATCACGTTGCCGGTGAAACCGTCCGCCACCACGACATCGGCGGCGTTATGCGGGATATCCCTTGCCTCAATGTTGCCGACAAAATGCAGCCCGCTGTCCTTGAGCAGCGCGAACGCCTCATGCTGCAGCTCGCCGCCCTTCGAATCCTCGGTGCCCACGTTGACCAGTCCCACCGTCGCTTCCCTGCCGTTGCCCATCACCCGGGACATGTAGATGCTGCCCATCTGCCCGAACTGCAGCAGCATTTCGGGACGGCAGTCCACGTTGGCGCCGGAATCAATGAGCATGAACGGGCCTTTGTCGCCGGGCATCAGCGGCGCGAGCGCAGCGCGCGGCACCCCTTTGATCCGCTTGACGATAAAGGTCGAGCCCATAATCAGCGCGCCGGTGCTTCCGGCCGAAACAAAGGCGTCCCCTTCGCCGGCCGACAGCCGGCGCAGACCCTCCGCCATCGAACAGCCCTTGTGCTCCTTGAGTATGCTGCGCGGCTCGTCCTCCATCGTAATCACATCCGGCGTGTCCACGATGGTCATGCCGTCGAGCGAAATGCCGTTTTCCCCGGCCACACGGCGGATCTCCGCCTCCGGCCCGGTCACGAGCAGCTCCACGCCGTATTCCTGCACCGCCATTGCCGACCCTTTCAGGATCTCCAGCGGCGCGTTGTCCCCTCCGAAGGCATCCACAATAATACGCATGACAGACTCCTTTCCTCCGGCATCGCCGGCAGGGTGATTTATCTTTCGTCACAATTAACTTTCGTTAATATACAAGTGGGCTTTTTCCAGGCTGTGCAGCGCCCTTTCCGCCAGCGCGCCGTATCTTTCCCGTTTGTCCCGGATTGTGCGCTCCAGCGGCGGCAGAATGCCGAAATTCGCACCCATCGGCTGAAAATCGGTTACCGAAGGATCGCTGATGTAGCCGGCAAGCGCCCCCATCATGGTATCCCGCGGCAGGATAACCGGCGGCTGCCCGGTTACCGTGCGCGCCGCGTTCAGTCCGGCCAGCAGACCGGAGGCCGCTGATTCCATATATCCCTCCACGCCGGTCATCTGTCCGGCGAAGAACAGGCGGGGCTCGTCCTTGAGCTGGTATCCGCCGGTCAGCAGCCGGGGGGAATCCAGAAAGGTGTTGCGGTGCATCACGCCGTAGCGCACAAACTCCGCGTCGTGCAGCGCCGGGATCATGC
Source organism: uncultured Oscillospiraceae bacterium (assembly GCA_905198295.1). Taxonomy (GTDB): domain Bacteria; phylum Bacillota; class Clostridia; order Oscillospirales; family Acutalibacteraceae; genus UMGS1591. The sequence continues at coordinate 14,268 of CAJKBW010000042.1, forward strand.
CGAACACCCGTTTCTGCTCCCCGAATTTCAGGTTGGTCTGAAAGCCGACCAGGTTGAGCAGGCTGCCTTCAGCATTCTCCATCCGCAGCTGCAGGACCGCCCACGGCCGGTGACCGGTGCGGGGATCCCGCAGGCCGACCGGCTTCATCGGCCCGAAACGGATGGCATCCGCGCCGCGCCGGGCGAGCACCTCAATGGGCATGCACCCCTCGTATACCGCCGGGCCGCCGCGGTCAAAGCCGTGCAGCGGCGCGGTTTCCGCCTGCGCCAGCGCCGCGTGAAAGCGCTCGTATTCCTCCTTATTCAGCGGGCAGTTGATGTAATCGCCCTGTCCGCTTTCCTCCCGGTCATAGCGGGACGCCCGGAAAGAATACGCCGGATCGACACTTTCCGCCGTGACAATCGGCGCGGCGGCGTCAAAAAAGCTCAGCGCCCCGCCAAACCGTTCGGACAGCCGTGCAGCAAGCCCCTGCGCGGTCAGCGGCCCGGTAGCCACCACCGCAACGCCGTCCGCCGGCAGTTCTGCCGCCTCGCGCTCCTCCACCGCAATAAGCGGATGCGAGCGGATCGCTGCGGTAACGTTCTGCGCAAACCGGTCGCGGTCCACCGCCAGCGCACCGCCTGCCGGCACCGCGCAGGAGAGGGCCGCCGGCACGCATACCGAACCGAGCCGGCGCATTTCTTCTTTGAGCAGGCCCGCCGCGCTGTCGAGCCGTTTGGCCTTGAGCGAGTTCGAGCATACCAGCTCGGCAAACAGCGCTGAGTGGTGTGCCAGGGTCATCCGCTGCGGCTTCATCTCGATCAGGGTAACCTTTACCCCGCGCTGTGCGGCCGCCCATGCCGCCTCGCATCCGGCCAGACCCGCGCCGATTACGGTGATATGCGGCTGATTCTCCATCGTCATGCCCATTCCTTTATTTTTCAAAGCCGCAGCCTTCGGTCTGGCAGTACAGCCCCGCGTTCCGCCCTTTCTTTTTGAACAGGGTTTTGCCGCATTTCGGACAGACCTCTGCGGTCGGCTCACTCCAGGTGACAAAATCGCATTTCGGGTAGTTGGCACAGCCGAAGAACTTGCGGTTGTTTTTGGATTTTTTCGCCAGCAAATGGCCGCCGCATTTCGGGCAGGTCCCCGGCATTTCCTCCACAATCGGTTTGGTGTTCTTGCATTCCGGGTAACCCGGACAGGCCAGAAACTTGCCGTAGCGGCCGGATTTGATCACCATTTTGCGCCCGCAGTTTTCGCAGACGACGTCGCTTTCCACCTCCGGCACCTTGATGCGTTCGCCGGAAAGCTCCTCCTCCGCCTTCGCGAGGGTTTTGGAAAAGCCGTCGTAGAATTTATCGAGCGTCCTGACCCAGTCGACGCGGCCGGTTTCCACCTCATCGAGCTGCTTTTCCATGTTGGCGGTGAACTCGACGTCCACCACCTCCGGAAACTGATCCTTCATCAGCTGGGTGGTCACCTCGCCGAGCGCGGTCGGCTTGAGCGCCTTGCCCTCCCGCTCGATGTATTCCCGCGCGAGGATGGTGCCGATGGTCGGCGCATAGGTGGACGGCCGGCCGATGCCGTTTTCCTCCAGCGTTTTGATCAGGGTGGCTTCCGTAAAGCGGGGAGGCGGCTGGGTGAAATGCTGGTTGCCCTTGAGTTCGCGCTTGATCAGCACATCCCCCACGGCGAGCAGCGGCAGCGGGCCGCCTGTTTCGCTGTCCTTCTCCTCATCCTTGCCCTCGACGTAGAGCACCGTGTGGCCGTCGAATTTGACCGAATAGCCGGAGGCCTTGAAGAGATAGTCGCCCGCCAGAATATCCACCTGGCTGGTGTTCTGCACACAGTTGGCCATCAGGCTGGCCATAAACCGGTCCCAGATCAGTTTATACAGCTTATACTGATCGGCGGTCAGCGACGGCTTGACCTGTTCGGGCGTCAGCGACGGCATGGACGGCCGGATCGCTTCGTGCGCATCCTGGGCGTTGCTGCGGGATTTGAACACCCGCGGCTTATCCGGCAGATACGCCTTGCCGTACTTCTGTTCGATATAGGCGCAGCCCTCCCGGCGGGCGTCGTCCGAAATGCGCAGCGAGTCGGTACGCATATAGGTGATCAAACCGACGGCGCCGTAATCCGGCACCTCCACGCCTTCGTACAGCTCCTGCGCCGTTTTCATGGTACGGCGCGCGGCAAAGCCGAGCTTCCGGCTGGCCTCCTGCTGCATGGAGGAGGTGATGAAGGGCGGCGCGGGGGCAATCTGCCGCGTGCCCTGCTTGACATTATCCACCACAAAAGCGGCGGATTCCAGCTTCTGCAGGATGGCGTCGGCCTCTTCCTTATTCGCAATTTTCTGCTTGCCGGCTTTGGTGCCGTAAAAACGCGCCGGAAAGGCTTTTCCCTTGGCTTCCTTGGCCAGCAGCGCATCGATCGACCAGTATTCCTCGCTGACAAACGCGCGGATCTCGTTTTCCCGGTCAACAATGATGCTCACCGCCGCCGACTGCACACGGCCGGCGGACAGCCCCTTGCGCACCTTTTTCCACAGAAACGGGCTGATCTTGTAGCCCACGATCCGGTCGAGGATCCGGCGCGCCTGCTGCGCGTTGATCAGATCCATATCCAGCGCGCGCGGCTGGCTCATGCCCTGCTGCACGCCGGATTTGGTGATTTCATTGAAGGTCACCCGGTTATTGCCGTTCATATCCACTTTGAGCAGCTGCGCCAGATGCCAGGATATCGCTTCTCCCTCGCGGTCCGGGTCGGTGGCGAGAATAACGCCGTCACTCTCGGCCGCTTTGGCTTTAAGCTGGCGGATCAGCGCGGTTTTGCCCGGGATATCCACATAGCGCGGTTTGAACGCGTGTTCGATATCCACACCGAGCAGCGTTTTCGGCAGATCCCGGATATGTCCCATCGAAGCCATGACCTCATAACCCGGTCCCAGGTATTTCTGTATCGTATGCGCCTTTGTGGGCGATTCCACAATTACCAGTTTCGACAACCCATCATCCCCTGTCTTTTACTCTTCCCTTCCATGCTGTTATGCAAGGGAAAACGGCATACACGATGCCCTTTTCCCTCACCCAACAGCGTACGGCGCCCGCACCCTGTCCTTTTGCTCACACCGAAAGGCGTTTAATCCTTTGGTCTGGCGTACATCTGCCCGGCAGCCGGACTTACACAGCCGGCCAGCTCCAGCTCGGTGAGCGCCGCCATCACCCGCGGCACCGGCAGACCGCATTTCGCCGCCAGCTCATCCACCGGCAGCGGGCTTTCGCCCAGACCGGCGAAAACCGTTTTGGCATCCGGCGATAAATAGTCCGGACACGTTCTCTCCGCCGGCGCGGCCGTCTTTGGCTTTTCCCAGCGGGCTGCCCGCGCGGCCGGTGCACGCTGCTTTTCCTTTACGGCCGGTCCGGCGGCCTTATACGTCTCTTCCACATACCGCGCCGCTTCGCTGTTCAGGTGATTTCCCCAGCGCGGGGAAAATTCCTCCAGCAGATCGCGTCCGCTGCACAGCGGGGCCGCCCCTTTGCGGAGCAGAGCGTTGGAGCCTTTGCAGCAGGCGCGGTCGATATCCCCCGGAACGCTGTACACATCCCGCCCCTGCTCCCGGGCAAAGCCCGCGGTCATCAGGGCGCCGCTCCGTTTCGGCGCCTCCACCACGCAGGTGGCGAGAGACAGGCCGCTGAGAATCCGGTTGCGTTCACGGAAGTGGCTTTTATACGCTTTTGCCGTCGGCGCGTATTCGGTCAGCAGCGCGCCTTTGCTCATAACGATGCTCTGCCGCAGCGCGGCATTCTCCCGCGGATAGGAAACGTCCAGGCTGCAGGGCATCAGCAGCACCGTCACCCCGCCCGCGCGCAGTGCGCCGCGATGGGCCGCAGCGTCGATCCCCACCGCGCCGCCGCTGATCACCGTTATCCCGGCGGCAGCAGCCACTGCCGCAAGCTTTTCCGCGGCATATACCCCGGCGGATGAACAGTACCGCGTACCCACGATGGTCAGCGTCGGAACATCCTGCAGCCGCGGCGGTTCCCCGCGGCCGTACAGCACCAGAGGCGGCGCATCGATCGCCCTGAGCTGTTCCGGATAATACGAATCGGCCGGCGTCAGAATCCAGTCCCGGCAGTCCAGCGTATACGACAGCACGGCGCGGGCACGCCTGAGCGATTTATCGCACAAAGCCTTTAAGTCGGCTTTTCTTTTGACGCCGGCCGCCATGAGCGCCGCGCGGTCGGCGTTGTACACGGCCTCCGGTCCGCCGAACGTCTCCAGCAGCTTTTTGCCCAGCGGGTTGCCGCGGCCGACCGCTTCCTGCATCCATATCCAGTACAAACGGGTATCGGTTGCCATCGGCCTCCCCCTTTTTACAGCGATCCGCGCACCATTTCCCACATCACCAGCGCCGCCGCAGTGGACGCGTTAAGCGATTCTGCGCGGCCCGGCATCCGGATGGTCAGCCGCCCGGTACATGCCTGCACCGTCTGCGGCGTAAGGCCGTTTCCCTCGTTGCCGATCACGCACAGGCAGCCGGCGCCGAGCGCCGTTCCCGGCAGCGGATCGGCCGCCCCGTCCACCACGCAGGCCCAGCAGGCCATTCCGCCGGCACCCAGCCGGGAAATCGTCTCCCGGAAATCCGCCGGCAGGAAAAACGGCAGACGGAACACCCCGCCCATGCTGCCCCGCAGCACCTTGGGACTGAGCAGGTCGCAGCAGCCGGAAGACAGCAGCATCCCGTCCAGCCCCAGCGCCTCCGCCGTACGGATGACCGTACCGAGGTTGACCGGGTCCTGCACATCCTCCAGCGCAATATAGCGCCCATTCTTATTTATTTTAGCGAATACGCCGTCGTTGTCAAGGGGACGCATGCCGGCGGGAATGCCGGCAATGCCAAAAATCCCCTGCGGCGTAGCGGTATCGCCGATGTAGCCGGCAAGCGGTTCGGTGATCTCCGCCGCCTGCTCGCAGGCGGCGAGCAGCGTTTCCACCGCCTGCGGATACTGGCGTGCCGCCCGCGCCGTATACAGCACCGTTTCCAGGCGGACCCCTGAGCGCACCGCATCGGTGCACAGCCGTGCCCCCTCGAGCGCCATGCGCCCGCTCATGCGCCGGTACCGCGCATCCGCCAGAAGGCGGCGTATCTCCTTGACCAGACGGTTGTCGCGGCTGGTGATTTCCATGCTGAGTCCTCCAAAATATCCGCATATGTTCTTGAACAAGTCGATAATAAGGTCTAAATTACTCTTTCGAGTACAATTTCAGTTCCAAACCATCCTTTAGAGAATTATTGTAATTGACTTGCCACTTCCACAGGGAAACATTCGTGATTTTGATATATACAATATCCGCCACATTGCCAACACCATATATTTCCAATGGTTCTAACGTTCCCGAATGCTTCGCTAAGTACGTGTCGGCGCTGCCTGACAAACGGTTTCCAGCCATAGAATAATGTAAGCGTTCTCCAAACATGTCATATTCTTGGACAGTGCCGTCGGCCATCATAATAATATATTTTGTATTCTCGTTCAAAAGGATACCGTATTCTTCCCCTGTATTTGATAAAGTACAGGAAAATACCGCTGTATTTTTTAAATCTTTTGACATCGATAGCTGAACATCTGACACCTGAATCAAACCATCGACGAGCTGTAAATACGGGTCACCATAGGCATCCACATGCTGAAAATTTTTCTGCATGGCCTGTAATTCCGTCTGGGCTGTTGCGACCCGTGTATCGCAGGCGTATTTATAAACACCGCAAAACAGCGTGCCAAGTCCTATACAGCATAACACCGCAGCAATACATGCTCCCACCCATTGTCGTTTTCGCTTCCGTAAATTCTGAATAGCTTGTTCAAGCCTATTGTTCGCGCTGCAAACAGCCTGCTCCGACTCTTTTTGCGCTCTAAACAGGCAATTGTCCATGTGATTTTTGATCTGGGATATATATTCGTAAAAAGGTATTATCGTACTTTCGTCCAAAGGCACCTTGAAATCCTTTAGCGGCGAATAGGGTTTTAAGGTTTGAAAAAAGCAATCGATATCCCCCATGCTGTATCTTACCATCTGTCGGTTAATAAAAAAATACAGATCGTCTATTAACCTGTCCAGCGTAGTGACAACAAGGTAGTTACTCCCTTCTCCCCCTTCTATTCTCAATTTACAATCGTCATTTGCAAAAACAACAACCGAATAAACGGGCACCTCAGGCATTAAGTGGCAAATCGCCCGAGCATGGTACCCATTTTGCCGGACAGGATTCTTAAAAACATGATTTTCAGCTGTGCGAAAATATTGCGTCCAATATTCCTCCGCTGTGTTGCCGTAAATCGTGCCTTTGTAGTATTTGATTTCAAATATATATATCCCGGTTTCATGGATCATGAGCAAATCCACTTCTGTGCTCTTTCCGGTAGTCGTCGGCACCTGAAGATTCATCAATATTTTACTGCTTCCCGGCACTCTAAAAAGCAATTCCCGAAAAACAAGATATTCTCCATAATAGCCTTTCCCGCGTTCATCCCAAATGCGGCGCTGCATTTCCAAATCCACGCCGGTAAGTTGTTGGTAGATTTCTTCCGCTTTATCCATAAACTCCCCCCTCTCTCCTACCTCCATACCGTACCAACCGATGTAATTAAGAAACGAGCGCCCGCTGGCATGGCCGGCGGGCGCAGGTTTAGCTTATTAGAGAGCCGCTTTGGCTTTCTCGGTCAGCGCGGTGAACGCCGCGGCATCCGACACCGCGAGCTCAGCGAGCATCTTGCGGTTGAGGGTGATGCCGGCCTTCTTCAGACCGTTCATGAAGGTGGAATAATTCATGCCGTTGATCTTCGCAGCCGCGGAGATACGGGTGATCCACAGACGGCGGAAATCGCGCTTTTTCTGCTTGCGGCCGATATACGCATACTGGCCGGACTTCATAACCGCCTGCTTCGCGGTGCGGAACAGCTTCGACTTGGCGCCGAAATAGCCCTTCGCCAGCTTCAGCGTCTTTTTCCTTCTCTTGCGCGTCATCATTGCGCCCTTTATACGTGCCATGTCTGGACAACCTCCATCCTAAATGTTTATCGATTATTTGTAGGGAATCAGGCGCTTGATCTGCACCATGTTGGTCGAATCCGCCACCGTGGTCTTGCGCAGGTTTCTCTTGCGCTTGGTGGTCTTCTTGTTCAGGATATGGGATTTGTACGCATGAGCGCGCAGCACCTTGCCGTTTTTGGTCATCTTGAAGCGCTTTTTGGCGCCGCTGTGCGTCTTGATCTTAGGCATTATGGTTTTCCTCCTTAATAAATTTCCACTGCGGGATATCCCGCAAAAACACCGGTTGGGTGTCTTTTTGCCACGTGTTTACTTCGCCGGCTTTGGTGCGAGGAACATCATCATGTGACGGCCGTCCATTTTCGCCGGTTTTTCGACATTGCCGGCTTCCGCGCAGGCTTCCGCGAAGCGCTTCATGACGTCCAGGCCGATCTCCGGATGGCCCATTTCACGGCCGCGGAAACGGATCGACGCTTTGACCTTGTTGCCGTCCCTGAGGAAGGAACAGGCCTGCCGCGCCTTGGTGTTGAAATCCGCCACGTCGATATTCAGCGACAGACGAACCTCCTTGAGCTCCACCACGCGCTGGTTTTTCCGCGCTTCCTTTTCGCGCTTCGCCTGCTCAAAACGGTATTTGCCGTAATCCATGATTTTGCAGACAGGCGGCGTTGCCATGGGCGAGATCTTCACCAGATCCAGTTCCTTTTCGTCCGCCATCCGCTGCGCATCCCGCGAGGACATCACGCCCAGCTGGCCGCCGTCGCTGTCGATAACGCGAACCTCATTGTCCCGGATCTGTCCATTGATCTGCAGTTCCTTACTTGCTATGGGTAAGCACCTCCACTCCTTAACTCATCCCGCCCCCACTGCCGCAGGGTGTAACGGGAAAACAAAAACGCGGACAGTCCATCTGCCCGCGCAAGCATCAAAACCCTTCCGCCGAAAGCGGAAGAAGCCCTAACCTGATTGACCTGTCGGGAACAAAATCCGCAGGTGAGAGCGGGCAAACGCTCTGCTTTGTTTTTCGTGCCTATTTATTATAGACGCAGCGGCATCTCCTGTCAAGCCTTTTCTCTACAAAAAATATTTTCTTTTCTCCAATAAAACAGCCGGCTCAAAGTATAATAGTGCGGAACGGATATCCACTTCCACGAAACCACAAAAAAGGATGGACGCCATGAGCACCCCGGATCTTTCCCTGCTGCTTACACGTACGGCGGCGGGTGACCGTGAGGCACTGCGTGCGATTTATGAAAGCATGCGTCAGCCGGTTTATCTGTATGTACTGGTGCAGTGCGGTGGGAACCGCCCTCTTGCCGAGGACGTTCTCCAGGATACCTTTATCGGCATTTGGGAAAGCGCGCCGCGCTATCAGCCAACCGGCAGCGCCAGCTCATCGCATAGCGCAGATATTGTCATCTGTTTATCCATATTTTTATTATATCACATTGGGCGATCTCTCGCTTCTTTTTCTGTGCTGTGTTGCCTTTTCTTTATTTAAAACCTCGTTTTGCAAAAATCATATTTTTTAAACTTATTTTATGGTTGTGTAAAGTGGCAAAACAAAAATTCATCAACACAAACATGTTTATTTTTCAAAACTATAAGTATACTTTCCTGTTGAAACAACGGCGCCGTCTTTTTTAAGACCATATGTAGCATAAAGTGTCGTAGAAATCTTCTCTATATCACGCCATTCATTTACATTGCATTGACCGTAGGTATTATCACCCGTTGCTATAACATTTCCGTTGTTTTTAAGTCCAACTGTAAAATTCTCACTTAGAGAAATTGTCTTTACATCCTTCCATTCCTTGAAATCAAGCTCACCGTATTCATTGTATTTTGACTGATCTAATTTATCCAATTCCGTATCATCCGGTTTAGCAGTGTATTTTGTCGCAATCAGTGTTCCGTCCGATTTAAGACCAACTGTATGTTTCCAGCAGCTGTCTATTTGTATAATATTTTTCCAGGATGATAAGTCGGTTTGACCGAGTGTCGATGAGCCTGCCCCGACAACGGTACCGTTGTCTTTAAGACCGATAAGATTGGTGCCTTCTCCGGAAACAATTGATTTTACACCTTTAAATTTGGAATAATCGGGTGAGACAAGTATATCACAACTCCATTCCTCTATAAATACTTCACCTTTACCGTTTATGGCAAAGAGATAATTACCGTCGGTGGCAATATCTATAATATCCTTCCATTCCGCAACATCAACATAAGAATTGAATTTTTCGGTATATTCGTTTGTGATTCCGTTTTGTGCTATCGTTGTTTTATAATAATTAGCCGAAACTGTACCGTCATTGTGAAGTGCTGCAATAATAGAGCCTCTAAGGGTCAGTGTATCAAAGCCGGCAACTATCTTTTTGACATTTTTCCAGTCGTCGATTTTCAACTCATCGCTGTTAGGCCCTGCCGCAACTACTGTGCCATCAGCCTTAAGGGCTACTAAAAAGCTTTCGGCTGCAGATATTTGAACAATCCTGTTTTTGCTTTTTGCAGAACCGCAACCGCAAATTGTAATCATAATTGCCAATATATATAAAATTGATATTAGTTTTCTCATATTAATTGTTCCACTCCCTTTTTGTTTGTGCCATTAATACAACTTATAATATATTACCTCAATAAAAAAGTCAAATCAGAAGGATACAAGGGACGGAAGTGTTATGAATCAGCCTGTCGAAAACGCCCAGCCTTCCGGCTAGACTTCTTCGATAGACTGAGCCGCACGTTCTTTTTTAAGAGCGTTTTGTTTTTCATGCTAATTTATTGTAGATGCTGCGTTTTCTGTCAAGACTCTTCTCCGCATAAAAAATATTTTCTTTTCTCCAATAAAACAGCCGGCTCAAAGTATAATAGTGCGGAACGGATATCCACTTCCACGAAACCACAAAAAAGGATGGACGCCATGAGCACCCCGGATCTTTCCCTGCTGCTTACACGTACGGCGGCGGGTGACCGTGAGGCACTGCGTGCGATTTATGAAAGCATGCGTCAGCCGGTTTATCTGTATGTACTGGTGCAGTGCGGTGGGAACCGCCCTCTTGCCGAGGACGTTCTTCAGGACACTTTTATCGGCATTTGGGAAAGCGCGCCGCGCTATCAGCCCACCGGAAGCGCCAAAGCCTGGATCCTGTCCATTGCCCGCCATCAGGCACTCAAGGCTCAGCGCCGGGAGACAGCGCTCGTCCATCCGGAGGAACCCTTTTGGGAGGGAGTCCCCTCCCCTGCTGAAAGCACGCCGGAAGCCATAACAGTAGGGCAAAGCGAGCTGCTGCGGCTGCTGTGCACGCTCCCGGACCGGGAACGCTCCATCGTCGCGGGCCATGTCCTGTCCGGCTTCAGGCACCGGGAGATCGCCGCCGGGCTGCAGATTCCACTGGGCACCGAGCTTTGTCTTTACCGGCGTGCACTCAGCAGGCTGCGCACCCTGGCCGAACACACAATTGACGGATAAGGAAGAGGGATTATCATGACAGAAAAACAACTGAAGGAACAGCTGTGTTCCCTGAACATTGCTGAACCCGAAACCGATTTTGCCTCCATCGAAAGCCGCCTTGGACGGCAGCTTTCCGCCACCCCCGCCATGTCGAAAAAGCGCGGGTTGGCACTCGGCATCACCGGCATGGCCGCTGTCGGCGCTGCTGCAGCGATCGCCTTCACCATGCTGCCGCTGCGGGGCGCTGCTCCTGCACCGGCTCCGGTCTCCGAATCTCCCCAACCGATCAGCGCAGTACAGGAAGATAAAGTCTATTTTAACGATGGCGTGCTGGACACTATAAATCGGCGGCTGAACATCGACTTCCGGCCGGCAGCGGAGGAAGACTGGGGCAAGCTCGTACCGGCAGCCGTCCCGCACCTCGAAGGCTTTACAACCGACTGCCACAGTTTGGTGGTCGGCACCACCGGCGAGGTCATGGATGGCGGCCATCTGAGCGTGCAGAACGACGCCGGGGGCTGGGTATCGGCACTGATCCTGCCCGGCCAGCCGCTCAACTGCACCCCGTCGGTATGGGAGGAAGGCGAAAAATCCCGGATCGGCGGCACCGAAATGCTGCTGACCGAGCGCGACGGACATTATTATGCCTGCTTTACCAGGGATGGCTACGGCTACTCGCTGGAGGGCGAAGGGTTTACCGACGAGCAGCTGCTCGAACTGCTGCGGCAGCTCGCCTGAGGGCGGTTCCGCGCTTTGCTCCAGACCCGCCGCCAGCGATATCCCCCCGTATAAAAAGAGCCGCTGCGCCCG
>CAJKBW010000043.1 GCA_905198295.1 uncultured Oscillospiraceae bacterium
ATCTTTCCGTGCTTTTCCTCATATTTTTCGATGGCATCTCGGATGAGCACAAGAACCTCGCCGTTCACGCTGCGGCCTTCATAATCCGACACAATATGCAATTTATTCAGCATTTCCTCTTCAATCCGGATAGAAACACTTTTTATAGCCATACCTGCACCTCATATTAACGCTAATATGGCTTCATATTACATCCATATTATGCTATAATGTGATCAATAGATATATTATATGTTCAAAATATATCTAAAATGCATTTAGATGTGAGGTGCACCATGAAAGTTGCTGTTGTTGGCTCACGAGGTTTAACTGTACGCAATCTGAAAAAATATCTGCCTGAGGAGACCACTGAAATTGTTTCCGGCGGTGCGCGTGGAATTGATCGCTGCGCACGGGAATACGCTCTTGATCATGGTCTCAAGCTAACGGAATTTCTCCCCGAATACCAAAAATATGGACGTGGTGCACCGCTTAAGCGTAATCTGGAGATTATCGCATACAGCGACCTCGTACTTGCCTTTTGGGATGGAAAATCTCACGGGACAAGATACACGATTGAACACTGTCGCAAACAGGGAAAGCCTGTACACGTATTTTGCGCAATCGTTGCATCCACATAATTAAAATTTTTGAGCAAACCGCGGTGAAAGGGCATTGTCTTCGCCGCGGTCACTTTTTATAACTGCAATTCCGCATACGCGCGCAAAAGCTTGTCTGCCGAACCATTGACAGCAGCCTTTTGCCTCTTTCCCGGCAGCCACGTCCTTTTGTAAGCAAACAAAAGGACGCAAAAGTTGCTTTTTCCCCCTTTTCTGTCGCGGCAAGCGAAATTGCCCGCCGGCAATTTCGACGCCGCGGCTCGACTTTAGCGGTAATTCCCTGCTCTAACCAGCAGGTGCACACCGCCACCAGTATCAGCGTAAAAAGCCACCTTCCGTACCCCGCCTGCATGAGGAGAACCAGACTACCCCTCCCGCTAATTCGGCGCCGTCGAAAAATACCGCAGGTGTTTTCGCTTGGCGCCGGGGAACAAAAGCGTTTTTGGTGCCTTTTGGGGCTTTGGCCAAAAGGCACTGCGGCGCGGCATCCGGGTAATGGGAAGCTGAAAATACTGCGCCGCATACGCGCGCAAAAACATGTCTGCCAAACCATTGACGGCAGCTTTTTTCTGTTTCCCGGCAGCCACGTCCTTTTGTAAGCAAACAAAAGGACGCAAAAGTTGCTTTTTCCCCCTTTTCTGTCGCGGCAAGCGAAATTGCCCGCCGGCAATTTCGACGCCGCGGCTCGACTTTAGCGGTAATTCCCTGCTCTAACCAGCAGGTGCACACCGCCACCAGTATCAGCGTAAAAAGCCACCTTCCGTACCCCGCCTGCATGAGGAGAACCAGACTACCCCTCCCGCTAATTCGGCGCCGTCGAAAAATACCGCAGGTGTTTTCGCTTGGCGCCGGGGAACAAAAGCGTTTTTGGTGCCTTTTGGGGCTTTGGCCAAAAGGCACTGCGGCGCGGCATCCGGGCAATGGGATACTGAAAGCACTGCGCCGCATACGCGCGCAAAAACATGTCTGCCAAACCATTAACAGCAGCCTTTTGCCTCTTTCCCGGCAGGTGCATACCGCCGCCGGGAAAATTGCATCGCCTTTGTAACCGCTTGTAACCATTTGTCTCTAAATCTTAATCGTTTTTCCGCTTTTTGCCGGATTGTTAGTCTTGCCAAAACGGAATTTTTTGGGTACAATAAAGGAATTCACCGGAAGTATCCGGATCCCTGTCGGATACGGAACCCGACATAGCTGTGAAGGGATGGTTGCCAGAATGGAAATCCGCTCGGATATCGACATTGCCCAGAGCGTCACACCGCAGCCGATCGAACAGATTGCGGAAAAAATCGGTCTGACCCGTGATGATCTCGAATTATACGGCAATTATAAAGCTAAGGTGCACCTGAACCTGCTTGACCGGCTGAAGGATAGACCGGACGGCAGGCTGATCCTGGTCACCGCCATCACCCCGACCCCTGCCGGCGAAGGGAAAACCACCACCACGGTGGGTCTCGGCGATGCACTGCAGAAACTGGGTAAAAAGACGGTACTCGCCCTGCGGGAACCGTCGCTCGGCCCGGTGTTCGGCATTAAGGGCGGTGCGGCCGGCGGCGGCTGGGCGCAGGTGATCCCGATGGAGGACATCAATCTCCACTTTACGGGGGACATGCACGCCATCGGCGCGGCCAATAACCTGCTCGCCGCCATGCTCGATAACCATATCCAGCAGGGCAACGCCCTGCATATCGATGTGCGTCGCATCACTTGGAAGCGCTGCGTGGATATGAACGACCGCCAGCTGCGCCAGATTGTGAACGGCCTGGGCGGCCGCCTCAACGGCGTACCGCGGGAGGATGGTTTTGATATCACAGTGGCGTCGGAGATCATGGCGATTCTCTGCCTTTCCCGCAGCATCACCGATCTGAAGGAAAAGCTGGCCTCCATTGTAGTCGGCTATACCGCCGATGAGCAGCCGGTCACCGCCGGCCAGCTCAAGGCGCAGGGCGCGATGGCGGCGCTGCTCAAGGATGCGCTGCAGCCGAATCTGGTACAGACGCTCGAGCACACCCCCGCTTTTGTGCACGGCGGTCCGTTCGCGAATATCGCCCACGGCTGCAACAGCATCATTGCCACCCGCATGGCGCTCAAGCTTGGCGACTACGTGGTTACCGAGGCCGGCTTCGGGGCGGATCTCGGTGCCGAAAAATTCCTGGATATTAAGTGCCGCAAGGCGGGGCTGCGGCCGGATGCGGTGGTGATTGTCGCCACCGTGCGTGCGCTCAAACATCACGGCGGTGCGGCCAAGGAATCCCTCGGCACCGAAAACCTCGAAGCACTCGAAAAAGGGCTGCCGAATCTCCTCGGCCATATTGAAAACATCACCAAAACCTTCGGCCTGCCGGCGGTGGTAGCGATCAACCGTTTCCCGACAGACACCGAGGCGGAGCTGGCGCTTGTGCGCCGCAGCTGTCAGGCGTACGGCGCAAATGTCGCGCTGTCCGAGGTCTGGGGCAAAGGCGGCGAGGGCGGTATTGAGCTGGCCGAAGAGGTGCTTCGCCTGACCGAACAGGAAAACCATTTCCGCATGACCTATACCGATGATATACCGCTGACCGAAAAAATCCGTGCGGTGGCCGAAAAGGTGTACCACGCCGACGGGGTGGATTTCCTGCCCGCTGCGGCCAAAGAGCTGCAGAAGCTCGAGGCGCTCGGCTTCGGCGGCCTGCCGGTGTGCATCGCCAAGACCCAGTATTCCTTCTCGGATAACCCGGCACTGCTCGGCCGGCCGGCCGGGTTCCGCATCACGGTCAAATCCATCCGGCTGTCCGCCGGCGCGGGCTTTGTGGTGGTGCTGACCGGTGACATTATGACCATGCCTGGCCTGCCGCGCGTTCCGGCGGCCGAGAATATCGACGTGGACGAAAACGGCCGGATTTCCGGCCTGTTCTGAGCCGGGATGCCCGCGTGCATCCTTACTCTCGAGATCTCCTCCATGCCCGAGGATGCGCTGGAAGCGCTTATCCGGCGCCTGCCCCCTGCCCGGCGTGAGCGGCTTTTCCGTCTGCACCCGGCGCAGCGGCGGGAATCCGCCGGCGCTGCCGCGCTGGCCTGCTGTGCGCTGCAGCGGGCTTTTTCGGCTGCACCTGCGCCGATCGGCCTGACCATCCGGCAGCTGCTGGCAGAACCCTGGTTCGTGCCGGAAACCTGGCCGGTCGACGGCCGGGGCAAGCCCTTTGCGGCCGGTGTCGAAACGCCGGATGGACGGCGGTATGTCTCCCTCTCCCACTCCGGCGGCCTCGCGGCCGCCGCAGCAAGCGACGCGCCGGTCGGCCTGGATGTCCAGCGGCTGCCCGCTGCTTTCACGACACAGCAGCTCGAGCGATTCTGCCGTCGGCTGCACCCGGAGGAAGCAGCCGCGCTGCATATTCTTTCAGGGGAGCGGCAGCGGGAAGCGTTCTGCCGGCTGTGGACAGGAAAGGAAAGCGTACTCAAGCTCACCGGTCTCGGGCTGCGCGGTCCGCTTAATCGCTTTGCTGTACCGCTGGAAAAAAGCCCCGCCCAAATCGCATTTCTCGGCAGCCGGATACAGATTCACTGGTATACTCTCCCGCAGGGGAGCCTTGCCTTATCCCGTTATGAGGAAAATCCGGCCTGTTTTTCGGCGCCAGACGATTCCGGCATTTGGGAACCGCTGTCAGAAAATCGTAAGAATTCCCCATGAGAAAAAAGCCGCCGGCCGGCGACTATATGGATAGGACAAGCAGAATTCTCCGCATCAAGAAAGGAATGGAAAAATATGAAATCACAGGAGCCGCGGCATCCTGCCGCCCATTCGTCCGCTCGCAGCCACGCCCCCAAAAAGGTCAAAAACAAACGGCGGACCCGTATTATTGCGGCGAGCATCGCCGCCGGCTTCATGGTAGTGCTCAGCTGCGGTCTGATCGCGGCGGCTGGATGGATAAACAAGCTGTTGGGCAACATCGATACTCCCGACCCGGTCAATCCAGCCAGCGATGCGGTGATTGCCGACCCTCTGCCGCCCGCTGAAAAGGAAGTGAAAATGCTCGCGAGCGACTATGCCGCCAAAACGGTGGATGAAATCTCGCTCAAGGGAAATTCCGGCACCGTCACCAACTATCTCGTGCTCGGTGTCAACCCCAATGACCATCTGGCGGATACCAACATCCTCATCTCCGTCAATACCAAAACCCGTACCATTCAGATCATCTCGCTGATGCGGGACGTGCTGGTGCAGATCCCGCGGGACGGCGGTGCGGTTATGGAATGGAAGCTCAATGCCGCCCATTCCTGGGGCCGGATCCCCGGGCACAGGACGATGATCGAGAAAAACTTCCGCCTTAATATTGATCGTTATGTCACGATGGATTTCGGCGTATTCTCTTTTGCCATTGACCAGCTCGGCGGTGTGGACATTGAGATGACCGCCGAAGAAGCGCGGCATTTCGGGGTCGGCAGCGCGGCCGGCACCTATCATCTGGACGGCGAAACGGCTCTGGACTATTCCCGTGAACGGCACGTCGCCACGCTCGACGGCAACAACGACGACTGGGGCCGTACCGAACGGCAGCGCCGGGTGGTTGAGGCCGCATTCAACAAGGCCAAACAAAACCCTCTTGATATCGGCCTCAAACTTCCGGATATCGTGGCACAAGCCAACATCGTTACCACACTGCGCAAAGACGCGCTGGTGGAGCTGGCTATCCAAGGACTCATGGAATACAAGGATTATGCGATCGAAAGCCACGTAATCGCTGATCATGGCACCTACCGCAGTAAAAGCGGCCCTTACGGCAGCGCACTTGAGCTGACCGATCCGGTACAGACGGTACTCACCCTGCACGAATGGATTTATGGTAAAGAACAGTGAGATAACCTCAGAAACATGAAAATTTTGCCCGGGTTGCCGTAACGGCAGCCCGGGCAAAATAAATAAGAACGCCAACCAAAGGGAGGTGCCTCTCATGCCCGCCAAAAAGAAACCCGCCGCACACAGCCGCCCCAAATCCCGCAGCAGCCGGACCAAAAAACGCACCAAACGGGCTTCGCTCATCCGCAGTCTGGTACTTGCCCTGGCCTGTGTGCTGGGCGTTCTTGCGGTTATCGTCGCGATCGGCAGCCTCTGGATGTGGCAGAAGCTCGGCATGATCGATTACGACGATTCGTCGATACAGTATCTGGATTCCCTGCCGCCGGAAGAGGATGACCTGCTGCTGCCGGAAGGCGAGGAAATGGAGGAGATCGAATCCACACCGCCGGGCAGCCCTGCCTCACGGCCGGACAACGGCCTTTCGGACATCGCGGTTCAGGGCAGCGAAGACGGCATCACCAATATCCTGCTGCTGGGAATCGATGCGGAATCCGGCTACGTCGGGCGTTCCGATGTGATGATGCTGCTGTCCATCGACAAAAACCATAAAACTATCCGGCTGATCTCCTTCCTGCGCGACACGCTGATCACCATTCCGGGGCGCGATAAGGACGGCGATGGGCTGGACGATTATGCCAAGCTCAATGCTGCCTATGCCTACGGCGGATTCGATCTGCTTTCCGCCGCCATGCGGGAAAATTTCCGCCTGCAGATCGACGAATACATCGGGGTGAATTTCCCGGCGTTTTCGGCCTGCGTGGAGGCCATGAACGGGGTGGAAATCTCTCTGACCGCTGCGGAAGCCGAGGTGGTGGGTATTCAGGCGGCCGACGGCACCTACGCGGCGGGCACCTATCTTCTCAACGGTGAACAGGCGCTGACCTATGCCCGCATCCGCAAGCTGGACAGCGATTTTGGCCGCACCGCCCGGCAGCGCAAGGTGATTTCCGCGCTCATTGCCAAAGCCAAAACGATGGACGTTTTTACCCTCAACCGGGTACTCGATGCGGTGCTGGGCGACGTGCGCACCAACATGTCCAAGGGGGAATTTGCCGGCTTTATCCTGGACGCGGTTTCTTACGGCTCCTATACGGTGGAAGCCACCTATCATCTGCCGCAGGACGGGGCTTACAAGGGCGTGTCGGTGCCGGGCGTAGGTTCCTCCCTGCAGCTGACCAACCCGGCCGGGGCGGTGCAGGAACTTCACAAGTACATTTATGGATAAAAAAGGCGCAGGCTCCGGTTTTCCGGAAATCTGCGCCTTTTTTATTGCTCCCGCCGCGGGTCCGGGATTGACCTTTGCCGGTGAATCATGTAAAATAGAAATATCTTTGTCCCATCATACTCCCCGGCGCGCGTCTGGACGGCGGCGCCGGCAAATCAGAAAGGACCGAACCAGTTATGCAGGTTTCGCCTTCAATACTCACCTGTGATTTCGCCCATCTGGCTGACGAAATCGCTTTTGTGGAACGCTCCGGCGCCGACATGGTTCATCTCGATGTCATGGACGGCGTTTTCGTACCCAACCTCAGTTTCGGGCCGCCTGTCATTGAGCGGATCCGTCCGCTGACCAGCATGACCCTCGACGTACACCTGATGATGCAGTATCCCGACCGGCTGATCCCCGCCTTCGCCAAGGCGGGCGCCGACATCATCAACATCCACGCCGAATGCGCATCTCCGCTGGGGGATACCCTGGAGGAAATTCGAAAACTCGGCAAAAAAGCGGCGCTGACCCTCAAACCCGCCACACCGGCCGAAGCAGCATTTCCTTGGCTGGACAAGCTCGCGATGGTTCTGGTGATGACGGTAGAGCCCGGATTCGGCGGACAGAAATTTATGGCAGACATGCTGCCGAAAATTGCCGCGCTGCGTTCAGAATGCCGCCGCCGGGGGCTGGACACCGCCATCGAGGTGGACGGCGGCATCAACGCCGACACAGCACGACTGGTAGCCGAAGCCGGCGCCACAGTTGCCGTGGTGGGCAGCGCCCTGTTCACATCGGCGGATGCGCCGGGCCTGGTGAAGACGATCCAGGCACTTTGACCAACGCTGCGCACAGCTTTGACAGGGCATCGCCCACAGCAACCGCCTGCCCGTGCTCCGCGGTAAAAGCTGCGGCAGCGTCTCCCTCACCCGCCGAGCGGGCAAATTCTGCGAACAGCTGGCCGACGCCTTTGGGCAGCGTCGAAGCCGGATACACCACCAGCCGGTAACGCCCGTCAAATCGGTAAAGCGAGCTGCCCGCCATGGGCGGCAGCGGACGTTTCCGTGCTCCGCCGAGACGGCACAGCCCGTCCGCAAGCCGGAACAGCTGTTCCGCATCCTCCAGTTCATAGATATATGGACCGGAAGCCCGCTTCATCCGTACCCGCCGGTGTCCGGCCGAAGGCGTAAACAGCAGAAGGCAGCCGCCGTCCACCGGCAGAGCCTCTACGGTTACCCCGTTCTCCGGCGCAAAGCCGGTTTCCTCCCGGGCGGCGAGCAGCAGCATCTGTATCGCATCCCGTGTGGCATCATTATCCTCTTCCATCGAAGCGAAATTCAAGCCCAGTATGACGAGGTCCTCCTCGGAGAGCATAATTTTCAGACAGCCGTTCTCCAGCATCTCCATCTGCACGGCTGCACCTCCCTGCCTGTCGATGATTCCGGGTGCGTCCGGGCAAGCAGACCGCTCACCAGGATAGACCCTACTCTTATCATATTATGCTGTGTGCCGTTTGGCAAGCGGATAAAACTGGGGATACCGGTACCTTTATCCGGTGATCCTGTCGAGAGAATCCGTTTTTTTCCGCCGGCCCGGCACATACCGGGAATCCCAAAGAACGGAGGCGCATATTGTATGTCGAACTTACCGCGCCGCGGAATTTTTCTGCCCCCCGCCAAGGAGCCGGCAGCATCCCGCGCCATTGAGACTTTGAAAACCCCAGGCCGGATTTATCTGCCGATCTCCGCCGGCCACGATACGGCCGTGCATCCGGCTGCCGGCCTGTACGATACGGTACGCTGCGGCGATGTGCTCATCGAACCCGAAAACAGCGACGACACGCCGGTACTGGCCACGGTCAGCGGCGTACTGGCCGAAACCATGCCGGTCAATCATCCGCAGCTCGGCGAGCTGACCTGCGCCGTAATCGACCAGGTGGCAATGGATCTTCCGCCGCAGGCCGAGCCGCGGGACATCCGTTCCCTCGCCCCGGACGAAATTGTGGAAATCGCCCGTCTGGCCGGCATCATCGACGAAATCGACGGCATGCCGCTGCATCGCCGTTTGCGTGCTTTCCGGACGGCGTCCATACAGCTGGCCGCCGCAGATGCGACCGACAGCGAACCGTATACCTCCAGCGGCTGGGTCGTACTCAACGAAAACGCCGAGCAGGTCCTTGAAGGGCTTTCCCTTGCTGCCCGTGCGGCAGGAGCGCCGGCGTACCATGTCGCCGTCCAGCTGCCGGCCGCACGGCGGCGGCCGATTATCCAGCGGCTGGGTGAAGAACACGTTTACCAGGTCGGCCGCCGCTATCCGGTTGACCGTTTCGGCAAGTCCGGCGATCAGCCGGTCGGCCGTATCGGTGTGCAGGCCTGCCTCGCCCTCTATCAGGCAGCGGCCTACGGCATCCCGCATCGCGACTGTGTGATTACGGTGGCCGGTGATGCGGTGGCGAATCCCCAGAACGTCCGCGTGCCGTTCGGCACCCTGGTTGAGGACATCCTTGCCTTCTGTGGTCTGGCCAAAAATCCGGCGTATGTCCTGCTCGGCGACGTAATGACCGGCGTAACCGTCAGCGACACAAAATTACCGATCATTCCCGGCAATACCTGCCTGCTCGCGATGACCTCCCGCAAGACGGTACCGTTCCACCCCTGCATCGGCTGCGGACGCTGCGCGCAGGTCTGCCATGCCGGCCTTCTGCCGTATGAAATCATCCGTCGGCTGGAAAACATGCACTATGAACGGCTCACCTCGCTGCATCCGGAGGAATGCGACGGCTGCGGCGCCTGCTCCGCTGTCTGCCCGGCCGGACGCGAGGTTGCCCAGCGGGTACTCGAAGCCGGCGAGGCCCACAGCACCATCCTGCTCGACTGGAGGGATGAAGATGACGTATAATACCGCCAGAGCACCGTTCCTGCGGCGTTCCGACAAATTGACCCATATGACGGCGGATGTGCTCATCACACTGGTCGCACTGTGCATTTTCTCCGCCTTTTACTACGGTTTCCGGCCGGTGCTGCTCGTACTGGTCGGCATGGCCACCGCCATGCTGTGCGAAACCATCATCTGTCTGCTGCTGCGCCGCAGGCCGTCGGTGACCGACGGCACGGCGGCGGTCACCGGCGCGCTCATCGGCATGATGATGTCGCCACTGTCCCCGTACTGGCTTCCGGCCGTCGCGGCGGCGTTCGCCATCGTCGTGGTAAAGATGCCGTTCGGCGGTACCGGCCGCAACGTCTTCAATCCCGCCGCGGCCGGCATTGCCGTGGTCACGCAGTGCTTTTCCGCACGGCTGTTCACCTATCCGGATCCCAGCAGCGGCATTTCGCTTCCGCTGAGCGGCCCGCTCGGCAGCATCCCCACCGAGCTTTCTCCCGCCGCGCTGATCCACAACAAGGGCAATCCGCAGTATCCGTGGTACACGCTGCTGTCCGGCGACTTTGCCGGCCCGATCGGCGCAACCGCCGTCGTGGTGCTGGTCGCCTGCCTGCTGTATCTGTTCATCCGCCGCACCGTGTCGCCGCTGACTGTGCTGCCGTATCTGGCGGTGTGCGCGCTGATTGCGGCGGTGTTTCCCCGTACGGCAGGCAGTGCTTCGGCAAGCGTTGCGCTGGAGCTGTGCTCCGGCTATCTGCTGTTTGGGGGCATTTTCCTTTTGACCGATCCGGTCACTTCTCCGCGTTACTGGCTTTCCCGCATTGTCTACGGCGTGCTGGCCGGCATCCTGCTCATGACCCTGCGCCATGTCGGCCGCTTTGAGGAGGGTGTGTGCTTCGCCATACTGCTGGTCAACGCCATCGCGCCGATGCTGGACCGCTGGTGCTGGCGCGCGGTGCACTTTTTCGCCTATCGGAAGGAGGCGGTTCATTCATGAGACGTCCCGCTAAAGCAGACTGGAGACATCTGGCCTCGCTGTTTTTCGATACCTTCCTGCTGCAGAACATCGTCCTCATCCAAGCGGTCGGCATATGCCCGATCATCGGCGCCGGCGTCAACCTGAAATACGGCGTCACCTTGACGGTCTGCACCGCCGCCGTGCTGTTGCCGACCAGCCTGTGCATGTCGCTGTTCGGTGAAAAAATCCCTTCCTGGCTGCGTCCTCCCGTCTACACGGTGGGCGCTTCCCTTCTGCTGCTGCTTGCGGCGTTCATTCTGGACAGCTTCATTTCCACCGATATCTACGCCAAGCTCTACCTTTATCTGCCGCTGATGGCGGTCAATACGATATTCACCTACCGCGCGGGAGGCTTCTCGGTGGGCAGCCGGCCGGTTCCCGCGCTCATCGACGCCTTCGGCTCCGCCTGTGGGTTCGGGCTGGTGGTATGCATCGTCTCCTGCCTGCGCGAAATTGCCATCAGCAACACCATCTGGGACATCCCGCTGGGCATCGATTTACAGCTGCCGGAGGCCGGGCTTCCGTTCGCGGCGTTCATCATGCTCGGCTTTATGGCCGCTTTCCTGCAGTGGTTTAAGGCGGTCGTCTCCCACAGGCTGCATAAAAAGGAGGGAGGCACAGCATGAAAGTCCTTTCAGACCTGCTGCTGTACCTTCTGGCAGCGGCCTTTATTCAGAATTTTATCCTCACCACCGGCTTCGGTTCCTCCATTATGCTGCGCATCGTGCGCCGGCCGAAGGATATCCTGCTGTTTTCCGGCCTGCTGGCGGGCTTCTCGCTGCTGACGGTACTCATCGGCTATCCCTGCGACAGGCTTATGGGCACCGGGCAGCTCGCCAAGCTGATCCGGCCGGTCGTGATGATCGCCATCGCGGCGGTGCTGTACATCCTGACCGTGGTGGTGCTCCGCCGGTTTCTGCCGGCGGTCTTCCAGCGGCTGAGCCGGCTGCTCGCGCTCGCCGCCTTTAACAACGTCGTTATTGGCATCGCACTGATTTCCAATCACCGCTTTTCCTCCCTGCCGAGTGCGATTGGTCTGTCGTTGGGTGCCTGCCTTGGCTTCCTCGTGCTGGCCTGGCTGACCGCTGAGGGGATGGAACGGCTGGACAATCCCGACATGCCGCAGTCCTTTCGCGGGCTTCCGGCTACCCTCGTATATCTCGGCCTGCTGGCGCTCGCGCTGCTGGGCTTTTTCCAAAACGTCCCGCTGCTGTAAGAACACTCACTTTCTTTGACGAAAGGTCGGATCGTTTGTATGGCGAAGACTTTCCATCGCCGCAAAAACCTGTTCCGCAAGCGGCGTGCTAATCCCCTAAAAATCATCATCACGGTGCTGTGCTGTGCGGGTCTGGTGACCGGCGGTTATTTCGGTGCGCGCTTCCTGATGGAGGGCGGAGACAACAAGCCGTCTGTATCCGGAGATACGTCCTCGGGGGTGTCGTCTCCGGGTGGCACTTCCGCCCCCGACGTATCCGACAGTTCCCGGACGGAGGATTCCTCCGATCCGTCCGTTGATCCGCAGCCGCCAAAACCGTCGGACAGCACGGTAACCCGTGCATTTTATCTGCCGGCTTCCATGCTGCGGAACACGACGGCGCTCGGCGAAACGTTGGAACAGGCTGCCGCGGCCGGCTTCGACGCGGTGCTGTTTGATCTTAAGGATGAGGAAGGGCGCCTGTACTACGTCTCCGCCACGGCGCTGGCTGTTTCCGGCGGCGGCATCACCGAGGATGCGCTGACGCTCGACGAGCTGAAAGCCGCGGCACAGCAGATGCGGGAGAAAGGGTTTACTCCCCTGCCGCGGCTGTATGCCTTCCGGGACAACACCGCCTCCAAAAACCTGGCCGCCGCCAAAATCACCCACAGTGATAACCGCAGCTGGACCTGGTACGACGCCGATCCCAGCAATGGCGGCCGCTCCTGGCTCAATCCGTACGCACCGGACGCACACAGCTATATCGCCGGATTGGTCGGCGAGCTGGGAGATGCCGGCTTTACCGCGGTTATGCTCGACGGTGTGCAGTTCCCCACCCAGACCAAAAGCGCCTATTACGGTGCCTCGGAATGGACCTCGATGAGCCAGGGTGACATCCTCAAAAAATTCGTCACCGATCTGACCGCCGCGCAGCCGGATATGCAGATTATGCTCAGCGCGCCGGGTCTGGCTGTGTTCGGCAACGATACCAAGGCATTCGGCGGCAACCCGGTCACCTTTGGGGCGCCGGTGATTTCCCCCGTGCTGATTCCCAGCACCCTCGGCAGCCGGCTGACTGCCGAGGACGAGACAGTGGATTCCCCCGCTTCCCATCCTTATGAGGCGGTGCGGCTGGCGGCCGGACAGATCCTCCGGCGCATCCGGATGATGCCGGCGGATGAACAGCCGGAACTGCTACCCTGGATCGACGGTTCAGGCTCCGCCGCCGATGCAAAAGCACAGATGCGTGCGCTGACCGAACTGATGGGCAGCAACACGGCGTTTATCCTGTATCGTGCCGACGGGCAGTACGATTTTCCGGCGTTGGCCGCCTGAGTACGGCGCCGTACGCTGGAAAAGACACGCCTGCACAACTCATCCCCTGCCAAAGGCGAAAGGACCGACTAAATCTATGCGGATTGATTTTCACACCCACGCATTTCCCGATAAAATCGCGGCGGGCGCGCTGGCGCACCTGCTGGAAAATACCCGAACCTACGAATCCCTTTACGGTTCCGCCCATGCGCACACCGACGCTACCCTTGCCGGACTGACCGCATCCAGCCGTGCCGCTGGCCTCGACATAAGCCTGGTGCTGCCGATTGCGACCTCTCCCAAGCCCTCCGAAACGCTCAACAACTTTGCCGCCTTTGCGGACAAACAGCCGGGTCTGCGCTCTTTTGGCAGCGTGCATCCGCTGAATCCGCAGGCACAGGCGGAGGTGCACCGCATCCGGGAACTCGGCCTGCGCGGGATCAAGCTTCATCCTGAATACCAAAACTGCTACGCCGACAGCCCCGAGGTGATCGCCGTAGTGCGCGCCGCGGCGGAATGCGGCCTTGCGGTGATTTTCCACGCCGGCGCCGATATCGGTATGCCTCCCCCGGTACACTGCACGCCGGAGCATGTTGCGCGGCTGTGCGGCGCCGTACCGGATGCACACATCATTCTCGCGCATATGGGCGGCTACCGAATGTGGGACGAGGTGCTTCGGCGGCTGCCGGATCTGCCGGTGGACATCGATATGAGTTTCTGTTTGCCCAACCATCCGGAGGCACACGACCTTTTCGCCCGAATCATCCGCCGTATCGGCGTGACGCATGTGCTGTTCGGCTCCGACTCTCCCTGGGCGGATCAGAAGACGGCGCTGGAGGCGGCGTGCGCCTTCCTGACACATTACGGCTTTTCTCCTGAGGAGCAGGACGCCATCCTCGGCGGCAATGCGGCCCGGATCCTCGGCTGATTCCCTTTCACGGAGGTTTACATTATGTCCGCTATTTCCCGTAAGGCCGCTTTCTTTGATCTGGACGGCACGCTGGCCGTTCATAATCTCCCTCCCGCGCCAGAAGATGCCGATGCTATCCGACGCTTCCGTGCGGCGGGCCATCTGGCCTTCCTGTGCACCGGCCGGGCTTCCGGCTATATCTATCCCTCGGTGCTGGATATCGGTTTTGACGGCGTAGTCGCCAGTGCGGGCGCGCACGTCACGCTAGACGGTAAAATCCTGTACCGCCGGACGGTCTCCCCGGAGGTGCTGCGCCGGATGATCACGGACTGCCGGCAGACCGGCTGCATCTGTGTATTCGAGGGTGAACAGGGCATGTACGTCATCAACGAGGAAAAGTATCCCCAGCTGGCCAAAAGCTGCGCCCCGGTGCGCACACCGGAGGATTTTGAGACGGTATACGCCGGACACGTCATCAACAAATTCACATTGTATTCCCCGCTGACAGCCGGCATGCAGGCGTGGATGGACGGCTTTTTCTCCTTGATTCAGCATCCCGACTATCTCGAAGTGGTACCCAAGGGATGTTCCAAATCCGACGGCATACGCCGGGTGATCGAGTCGGCCGGCATACGCCGTGAGGACGTTCTCGCGGTCGGCGACAGCGCTAACGATCTGGATATGCTGCGTTATGCCGGTATCGGCGCGGCGATGGGAAACGCATCCGACGAAGTGAAAGCGGCCGCGGACTGGGTTACCGGAACGCTGGCGCAGCACGGTGCCGCGCAGGCGCTCCTGCGGTTTGAAAACATGTAAGAAGGGGCTGAAACCTATGCCTACCGCCAAACGCTCCCGCGCGGCCATCGCCGCCTGGAGCATCGCCCTGATCGGCACCGTATTGCTGATCCTGTCCTCGATCATGCAGGAGACGGCTGCTGCAGCGGCAATAAACTGGGCGTCCTGGCTGATCGTCAGGGGCGCCGCTTTGGCGGCGGGGCAGATCTCTCCTCATACGGAACAAATTATTCAGACACTTACGCCCGCGCTGCTGAGCGCAGCGGCATATGCCGCGCTGGCACTGGTTTTATGGCTGGCCGTTTCCCATTCTGGGCCGGGCCGGCATGCCAGTGCCGCGCTGACTGCCGCCGGCTGTACGCTGGTTGCCGTTGTTGCCGAACTGCTGCAGATTTTCACGCCCGGACGTCTGCCGCAGGTGTCCGACTGCCTGCTGTCCGCAGGCGCCGGTATCGCCGTGGCTGCCTGCATCTGGCTGTATCAGTGGGCCGAACGGAAGCTTCCGCGTCTGGTCAACCGGGAAACCGTCAGCTATGTTTTTTTCGGCGCAGTGACCACCGTGGTCAACATTTTAAGCTATCAGGTCTTCTATCATACGCTTGGCATTCCGAATCTCATCAGCAATGCCCTCGCCTGGGTGCTTTCGGTGCTGGTGGCGTATATCGTCAACAAGCTGTTCGTTTTCCGGAGCAGCACCACAAGCATCCGCGCCCTGCTGCGCGAGTTCGGCCTGTTCGTTGCCGCGCGGCTGTTTTCCTTCGGCGTCGATGAGCTAGGCATGTGGCTCATGGTGGATGTGGCCCGTTTCAACACCGGTATTTCTAAACTTATCGTTAATGTTATTGTGGTGGTTCTGAACTACTTTTTCAGTAAGCGTATTATCTTCACCCGCAAAGACGGTTCGGCAACGGATCAGACGACAAATGCCTAGAGAAAGGAATGTGACGGGGCATGGCCTGCGTGATTGACGAGGGAGACTGCTCCATCCGTTACATTGCCCTGCCGGCAACCGTGCGCGCGATGACTGTCCGCGACGGTGACGGGCACTACAATATTTACATCAATACCCAGCTTTCCGC
Source organism: uncultured Oscillospiraceae bacterium (assembly GCA_905198295.1). Taxonomy (GTDB): domain Bacteria; phylum Bacillota; class Clostridia; order Oscillospirales; family Acutalibacteraceae; genus UMGS1591. The sequence continues at coordinate 15,829 of CAJKBW010000043.1, forward strand.
CGAGCAGCAGCAGGATGCCCTTCTGCACGAGATGCAGCATCTGCTGCGGGATGATTTCGATTCCGCACGTACCTTTGAGCAGGCCGAGGCTTACCGCGCCGCAGATGCGCCTCCCCCACCGAAAAAAGGACCTTCTCCGATTGTCCGGGAGGTGGCGGTGCCCCGTATCGATACGCTCGGCGGACTGCTGCGCTTTGTCGCTTCGCTGAGCGCCGGGAAACCTGGACGGCAGCCGCCAGCCAGGCGGGTAAATCTGGACATCACCGCGGACGAAAAACGAAAATAATAAGAAACGGTTCGCTTGCACAGGCAACCATCGTCAAAACTGCCTCCTTTGTTCACACCGAGGCCTGAAACGGCGTCGTATCGGCGCCCGCATTGTGTTCTGCATACCAGTGGCTGTCCTGTCATCCGCCCCCTCTCAAACCTCGCCATCAAGCGGGGTTTTGTATTTGGTTTGGGATAAGATACCGCCTGTGATCGATTGACAAATAAAAAGCAGCCGGCGGCTCATCGCAAATCGCCGACCGCAGGTCTGGCTGGGATGGCTGGAGATCGAAGGGCGGTGCAAAACGTGCTTGGTCACGCGTCGGTATCGACCACGCAAAAGTACACGCAAGTGAACATTGATGAATGTCGCGCAAACATTTCGAAACTGAAATATAATTAAAAACAGGCCGGGTACATCGCACTGATGGCCCGGCCTTTGTGTATTCAGAGAAATACGCCTGTGCACAGTTTCATGCACAGTTAATAGGCAAACTTGAACTATTTTGAACCTTTCTTCGGAATCTAAAAAAGACAATAAAAAGCCCGCGAACCCAGTGTTTATGCGGGTTCGCGGGGTGGGAAGCGTTGACAAAAAAGATATCCGGTAAAATTATAAAAAACGTTCACCAGATTCTAAGCTCATCAGCAACCCCTGACAACCTTCCAGCACGTCGCGCCATGTACCCTCGAAATTCCCCGTATACCATGGGTCGGCCACTTCGCCGGGGCGGTCGGTGTAATCCATCAGCAAATGCATCTTGTCAGAAAAATCACCGCCGCAGATGCGATACATATTACGAATATTTGCTAGATCCATACCTATCAACAGATCAAATTTTTCATAATCAAGGGCATTCAACTGACGGGCCGTCTTTCCAGAGCAGTCAATGCTATGCTCGGACAGCTTGCGCTGTGCCGGAGGATAGACCGGATGGCCGATTTCTTCTGTACTGGTAGCAGCAGAAGCGATCTCATATCGTCCTGAAAGCCCGGCCTTTCGTACCAAGTCTTTCATCACAAACTCCGCCATTGGACTACGGCAGATGTTGCCGTGGCATATGAACAATATCTTTGTCATGCGGATACCCCATTATCGTGTTGTTCACTTACACTATAGCACAACTCTGCAAATTTGTCGAATTACTTTCTTTCATTCTGAAATCGCTAAGAATATCTATTTTCCGACTAAAAAGTGAATAATCTCCCCATTTTTGCAGAATATGTGCTATACTGAAAAAAGATTTTATAGGATAACGGATATAGATAAGGAGTGCCGAGGATGGACTCTCTGGTGACGATTACAGGTTCCTACAGTCACAGCGTCAGCTTCGCTATGCAGCAGAATTATGTGCCGGTGATCCGCAGTCTGATCCTTCAAAATACCGGCGAACAGGATCTGGAGAATCTGACCCTCTCCATACGGGTTGAGCCGGCATTTGCACATGATTTTACCCGGCACATAGCCCGGATACCGGCCGGAGAAAAGCTGGAACTGGATGATCTGGCCCTGACCCTCTCTCCGATATTTCTTTATGAGCTGACGGAAAAAATGGTGGGTTCCCTTTTCATCACCGTATCCCGGGATGATACCGTGCTGGAATCGATCACGCAAACCATTGAGCTTTTGGCTTACGATCAGTGGAGCGGGACGCAGGTTATGCCCGAACTGCTCAGTGCGTTCGTAACGCCGAACCATCCCCGGATTGCTCAGATTCTCGTGAAGGCGGGGCAGCAACTGGAAGCCTGGAGCGGTTCCCCCTCCTTCACCGCTTATCAGACACAGAATCCCAACGCTGTCCGGTTGCAGATGGCTGCCATTTACAGCGCTCTGCAAAGTGAAAACATCGCCTACTGTGTTCCGCCGGCCAGCTATGGACAAAGCGGGCAGCGGGTACGTTTATGTGACACCCTTCTGCAGCAAAAGCTGGGTACCTGCCTTGATCTGACGATGCTGTACGCCAGCTGTCTGGAACAAGCCGGTTTGCATCCGCTGCTTGTTTTGTTAAAGCAGCACGCTTTTGTCGGCTGCTGGCTGGAGGAATGCTGCTTTCCGGAATGTGTACAGGATGATCTGAGCCTGCTCACAAAACGGATCGCCGAGGGGATCAACGAGATTGCAGTGGTGGAATGCACCGCCTTTGTGGCGGGGAAATCCATCTCCTTTGACGATGCGGCAAAGGCGGCGGAAAACGCCCTGGCAGATCCCGACGATTTTGAATTATGCGTGGACGTAAAGCGCTGCCGTGGCGGCGGGCTTTGCCCGATTCCTCTGCGGCAGTATAAAGAGAACGGCGAGCTGTGTGCCCTGACCGAGGAAGATTTGCGGCCGGCCAGGACAATAGAGGATGCCGGCCGGCCGCAGGAACTGGAGCTGGCGGGAAAGCTCACACATGTGGATCACATCCCCACTACCCGCCAGAAAATCTGGGAGAGAAAGCTGCTGGATCTAAGCTTGCGCAATACCCTGCTGAATTTTCGCGTTACCAGGAACGCCATCCAGCTGATTACGTATCAGTTATCCCCTCTGGAGGACGCCTTGTCCGGCGGCCAGGAATTTCAGATGATGGCGCGACCCAAGGACTTCGACAACAGCCTGCGCAGCAACAAGATTTACGAGGTGCGGAATCAGCAGGATCTTCTCCGGCATCTCACGGAAACCGAATTTGCCAATCGCCGCCTGCGTACCTTCCTGGATGAAAACGAGATGGCCGCACGGGTGGTGGGCCTGTATCGGTCCGCGCGTATGAGCATGGAGGAAAACGGCGTCAACACCCTGTATATCGCGCTGGGCTTTTTGAAATGGTACGAAACCGATGTCAGCCAGAAGGAGCGGTATGCGCCGCTGGTGCTGCTGCCTATCGACATCATCCGGAAATCCGCTCAGAAGGGCTACGTCATCCGCGTCCGTGACGAAGAACCGCAGATGAACATCACCCTGCTGGAAATGCTGCGGGCGGACTTTGGACTGACAATCAGCGGGTTAGATCCTCTTCCCATGGATGAGAGCGGCGTAGATCTGAAAAGAGTTTTCCATATCATGCGGCAGGCGGTTATGAACTTTCCGCGCTGGGACGTGGAAGAACTGGCCTTTGTCGGCTTGTTCTCCTTCAGTCAGTTCATTATGTGGAACGACATCCGCAACCGCAGCGAAGACCTGAAACGCAGTCCGGTGGTAGCAAGCCTGCTGTGCGGCAAAATGGAATGGGAACCGGACAGCGATTTCCCGCCTCCCGACCGGCTGGATGAGGAATTTTCCCCGGCAGACATTGCCCTGCCCATCAGCGCCGACTCTTCTCAGCTTTCCGCTATCTGCGCGGCGGGGAAGGAAAACAGTTTTGTTCTTCATGGCCCTCCCGGCACCGGCAAATCCCAGACGATCACCAATATGATTGCCAACGCCCTTTTTCAGGGTAAGTCGGTATTGTTTATTGCGGAGAAAATGGCGGCTCTTTCTGTGGTGCAAAAGCGGCTGGCCTCCATCGGCCTCGATCCCTTCTGTTTGGAGCTGCACTCCAATCGCGCCAAGAAAAAGGATGTGCTGGAACAGCTGGATGCGGCATTGTCTGTAGGACGTCAGGCTTCACCGGAAAACTACGCTCTGCAAGCGCAGCGGCTGGCGGAATCCCGGCAGGAATTGAACGCTTTTGTCCGGGAACTCCATGCCGTCCGTCCCTACGGCCTCACCTTGTATGATGCTATTGCCCGTTATGAACAGCTGCGGGACGCTGCCGATGTTCTCAGTATCCCTACCTCGTATATAAACGATTTAACGGATGAGCGGCGGCTGCGAATTCTGGATCTGCTGGAACAGCTCAGGGTGACGGTTTCCACCTGCAAAGGCGTGAATAACCATCCACTCAAGGCACTTCAGCCGGAAGCGTATTCGCCTGTCCTGAAAGAGAACCTCACCTCCATGATACCGGTTTATCGTCAGGCGCTCACCGCTTTGCGGGTCGATTTAACCGCTTTTTCCCGGAATACCGGTCTGGAATTTACCTATACGGCGCCGCATATCCGGGCAGCGAAAAAGCTATACGCTTTTCTTCGCGAAGCTCCATCCATTCCGGAATCCCTTTTCCTGTATACGGATGTGCCTGGATTGCGCGGGTCGGTGATCACCGCCGTCTCTCATGGACGGGAAGCGGCCGGGATTCGGAAGAATCTGGAAACGGTGTTTGAGCCGGCGGTTTTTACCGAACCGGATGTTTCAGCGCTCCTGCGGGAGTGGAAGGTGGCGGATGCCTCCTGGTTTCTTTCCAAAGCGATGGGACAGGGAAAAATACGCAAGCTGCTGCAAAGCTATGCGCTTGAGCCCAAGACCTATGATAAAAAGCAGACCGGCGTTTATCTTGAACAGCTGGCCGCTTTCCGGCAGCATCTTCAGGCTGCGCAGGAACAGGCCGCGCAGCTTCAGTCTCTGTTCAGTTCACTATGGAAACCGGACGGCACAGCAGACGACTGGAACCGGTTGGAGACCGTCTACCAGGCAGCTGTGACGCTGCTTGAACTTGTTTCTGAACTGGATGTACAGCAGCCATCGGCAGCCAGGCAGGCTCTGATTCAGCATCAGGCGTTGCGGACAGCGGAATTCTGTGCCCGTCATACCGCTGCTCTCACCTCTCTGGAAAAGCATGTGGATGAATGGACGCAGACTGAGAGCAATCTGTCCGGGACGGGCGGCATTGACTTTTCTGCCCTGCAGGAGGCGGAGGACGACTGGCTCTCGCAGGGCGAAAGGCTGGCTGTCCTGTGGGAAACCCATTTGGAGGACCTGCGGGACTATTGCAGTTATCTCTCTGTGCGCCGGCAGTTATGTGCGGAAAGTCTGGCGGAAATCCCTGCCTCACTGGAACAGGGTACCCTGAACGCCGACACCGTTGTGGCCGTGGCGCAGAAAGCGCTGTATCGTGCCTGCATTCTCTGGACAGTGGAGCGGGAGCCGGTGCTCTCCGGCTTCAACGGCACGGTGTTTGAGCAGCGAATCGCCCATTACAAGGAACTGGCAGCTCAGTTTGAACAGCTTTCCCGTGAGGAACTGGTTGCCCGGCTTTCCGCGAAGGTTCCCACTACCTCCGCCAGCTTTGCTGCCTCATCGGAAATGGGCATCCTGCAAAAGGCGATTCGCAGCGGCGGACGGATGCTGTCTATCCGTAAGCTGTTCGACAGCATCCCCACCCTGCTGCGGCGGCTGTCCCCCTGTATGCTGATGAGCCCCATTTCGGTGGCACAGTATATTGATCCGTCCTACCCGCCATTTGATTTGGTTATCTTCGATGAGGCTTCTCAGCTTCCCACCTGTGAGGCGGTGGGGGCCATTGCCCGAGGCAAGCACGTCATTGTGGTGGGTGATCCCAAACAACTGCCGCCCACCAGCTTTTTCAATACCAATCAGGTGGATGAGGACAACTATGATCAGGAAGATCTGGAAAGCATACTGGACGACTGTCTGGCGCTGAGTATGCCGCAGCAGCACCTGTTGTGGCATTACCGCTCCCGCCATGAAAGCCTGATCGCTTTCAGCAACCGTCAGTATTACGACAATGGCCTTTACACCTTCCCCTCGCCAAACGACCTGGAATCCAAGGTGCAGCTTGTGCCGGTTGACGGATATTATGACAGAGGAAAGACCAAGCAGAACCGGGCGGAGGCCGAGGCGGTTGTGGCGGAAATTCTGCGCCGCCTGCGCGATCCCGTACTGCGTACCCACAGCATCGGTGTGGTAACCTTCAGCGCCGTCCAGCAAAATCTAATTGCTGATCTGTTGGAAAAGGCTTTTGCAGAGGAACCGGCACTGGATGAATGGAACACTGCCATGGAAGAACCGCTGTTTATCAAGAACCTGGAAAATGTTCAGGGGGACGAGCGGGACTGCATCCTCTTTTCCGTGGGCTACGGCCCCGATCAGCAGGGAAATGTGGCGCTGAATTTCGGCCCGCTCAACCGCGACGGCGGCTGGCGGCGGCTCAACGTGGCCGTTTCCCGCGCCCGGCAGGAGATGCTGGTGTTTTCCGTTCTGCAGCCGGATCAGATTGATTTGTCCCGCACCCGTGCGGACGGCGTTGCCGGATTAAAGGCATTTTTGCAGTTTGCCAAGAACGGAAAAGGCGCGTTACCGCTGAAAGAAGGACAGCGAAGCGCTGCTACGGATGCTTTGGCGGATACCATTGCCGAAGCGTTGCGAAAGCAAGGCTACACGGTACATACCCATATCGGCTGCTCCGCCTATCAGGTGGATATCGGCGTGGTGCATCCGGAGCATCCGGAACGGTATCTTCTGGGGATTCTGTGCGATGGCAGCCAGTACCGGCAGGCGGGGACCTCCCGTGACCGCAATTTGCTTCAGGTCAGTGTCCTTTGCTCTCTCGGCTGGCGCATCCACCGTGTTTGGTGTCTGGACTGGTGGGAAAATCCTGAAAAGGAACGGAAAAAAATTGAGGAAGCCATTCGCCGTGCTTTAGAGGAACCGAAAACGTCCGTCGTATCCGCAGAACCGCCTGTCGTTACAGAAAAGGTCGCCGTCAAACCATCCACGATGGCAACGGAAGTTTCCGCTACTTATCCGGCAGATGCACCGGGGCTTCCCGTTTATGAACGCTGTGTATTGACGGCCCATGGCATGGACAGCGAGGCCTTTTATGAGCCTGCGAACAATCGCCTGATCCTGTCCCAACTGATTCAGGTAGTGCAAAAAGAAGCGCCCATCAGCCGGACGCTTCTTTGCAGGCGGGTGCTGGAAACCTGGGGGATGACGCGCATAGGTGCGCGGATCGATCGGCGCTTTGAGGAATTGCTGGCTTCTTTGCGGTTCCCCCGGACGAGAGCCGGGGATCGGCTCTTTTTCTGGGATGTGACACAGGATCCGCTGGTATACGATGAGGTCCGCATACCGGGGCAGGACGATTACCGCCGGAATCTGGAGGAAATTGCACCGGAGGAGCTGGCCGCCGCCGTTCGGGTGGTGCTGGAACAGCAGATCGGTCTCAGCGAAGAGGATCTGCGTCGCGAGGTCACCCGTCTGCTGGGCTTTGCCCGCACAACGGAAGCCATGCTTCCGGCGCTGTCCGCCGGTTTGGAAACAGCCGTAAAGTGTGGTATCGCCCGCAGGGAAGGTGATCGGATTGTGTTGGCAGAAAAGTAAAAGCTATCTACAATAAGGGCGGGGATAAAGCTATGTGGCCGTTTCGGAAAAAGAAGGTCGTCTGCGAATTGGACTATGACAAGCTGGCGCAGGCTATTGTAAAAGCGCAGGAAACCGTTGAACAGAAAAAGCAGGAGGAAGAGCAAAAGAAGTCCCGTTTCACTTCCGGATTTATGTCTTGGCTGGTGGCTGCTTTTTTCTTCCTGTTGGCCACTGCTTGCCTATTCGCCGCCATCGTTTTTGTGGTTGCGATTGTGCAGTGGTGTTTGCAATACCCTGCCTGTACAAATTTTTCTGAAATAAGGGCTCATACAGTCGGACTTATTATTCTTATTTTCCTGACGCTATTTGCCCTTCTATTTATGCTTCTTTGCTTTTTCTCCGCAAGAGAAGTAGACAAGGAAACCGATAAGCATTATTTATCGTCGCTTTTCTCGGGAACTATCGGTTTTGTTGCCCTGATCGTAGCCATCGCCGCTCTTGTATTGGATAAGGGATAGGGTTTTATCAATCTACGTCTATCGGCGTAAAACACAGCCCACCATCCCCATTCAGCCGGCAATATCGGCGAAGTGGGTATGGAGGGCTATTTTTATACAAGAGATATAAATACGGTTAAATCAGTGGTTTTTCGTTTGGACTTAGATCGTTTAATATTAACGGTTTTCATTCCAAAAACGATAGATAGGATATGATTTAAAACTATTCTGTAACTCAGGTGTAAGTCTACTAAAATGAATTTCTGCAGCCCGTTGTTGCCCCAGTAACAAGTATGCCCCAACAAGAATATCCTCCCTGGTGGTACTATCCTCGATCAATGCATAAAGCTCTGCTAATTCTGATATGTTAAATTCTCTCTTTCGCTTAATTACCTGCAGATAATTAAGTTTTTTTACTTGATACGGAAGCTGATCCTCATCTGCCTCTTTTAAAATCCAATCAGCAAATTCATGAGCTGCCTTAAGAATTTCTACTCTTTTCCCATCTGAATTATCAAAAGCAGTTAGTAAATCAAGTAAAAACCAATTTGCTCTATTATATGAATCGTAATGCTTTTTGACCGCTTGAAATGACGGTAAAAACACGTCAAACCGGATATTATTTATTGTCAGGAAATCGTCAGAATGAAGAATCGAATATTGAGAGGTTGGTAACTTTTCTCCATCAGTCCCCTCATAAGTCACAGATATCTCGGTTTTAAAAAAATCATAGATATTATAAGTAGTTTGTGCATTTTCACATCTTTGAAAGCAAAGAGCAAATGAAAGCGTACCAACTTTCAACTCAGCTATTGGTGGAAGATTAGGTTTGAGATTCTCTACAGGCTTTTTGTCCACAAAAGCAGTTATTAAACGCTCCAGGTTACGTCCATCTTCTGCACTAAGCTTATTTAAATCAACATCTTCCTTACAGTTTAACATATCTAATGCTTTAACGGCCTTTTGTGCAAACAGAAAGCGTAGTTTCTGCTCTTCGATATTGAAAAGCGAAAAATCGGCACCATTTTTATCAAAAGGAAATTTCGTATCGTTAACTCTGAAATATCCAAATTCTATATATGAAAGCATAAAACCAAGATCTTTTGCAAGAACTCTAATCTTAGTAGAATTTTTATAATCTATTTTATAAGATGTCGATCCCACAGCAGAGCTAATCGTGAAGCTTTCTCCTATTTTGTAGGTTGTAGATTTCTCTGTGTTTATCTCCTGGATTTTTGTATAATAGACTTTTTCTTCAATCGTGATAACTAAATCATGTTGTTGATTGATAGCCAAGTGATAAGGTATATACTCCAGTGGCTGGGGTGTGCTACTCCCCTTAATATTAGCGTAAATATAAACCTCATTTGTGACTAATGCACGGTGAGGATCTTTTTCTCCGACAACAGAAAGAGGAACAGTTATTCCTGTTAGAACGCCTGATTTTTGGAGATCTTCTAGAGAAAAAAGATTTGTATCAGTGAAGCTGGCTTGTTTATGACAATTTTGTAGACAATGCTATAGTAATCTAAATCACACATCGGCGGCATATACGACACCACCGGTAAA
>CAJKBW010000044.1 GCA_905198295.1 uncultured Oscillospiraceae bacterium
ATGCGGAGTATATTTCGCAGTTTCACGGAGATGCCAAGCGCGCCGCGCTGCGCGCTATCACACCGCCCGGATTTGCACAGGCCTTTTTCCGGGCTAATCAATAGGGGGACAACCATGAATAATCAGCAGATTTGCCCGCGCAAGCGGTGCATATGGGCGCGGTTCGACGGCAGCCGGACGATCTGTACAATGCCGGCATGCCGTGAACCATACCGCCGGGCGGTGGCGGAAGAGGCCATACAGCAGGAACGGGTGGCGGCAGAGCTGGCGCGCGCCGATCGGAGAAAGTGGGAGCGAGAGCACAGAAGGGAGGCGTAAGACAAAACATGCCAAACGAGCGCGATTTGAATTTGAAAAAATATAGCATCGGTAAATACGAATACAGAGAACTGCGAAATTTTTGCTTGCAATATCCTGAGAAGAAAAAACGTCTGGTTGAACTAAGATCGCCGTATCAAAGTCCACAGATAAACGATATGCCTCATGGGTCGTTTGTCGGAGATCAAACCGGACGAAGCGCAGAAAGGGCAGCGGCTTTATCCGACTATTGCGATTTGATAGAGAAAACCGCCAAGGAGGCGGGTGCGGATATCTATCAAAGCCTACTGGTAAATGTAACAAATGAACATATGCCCTGGGAGATACTGGCTCCGCCTTGCGGTAGGAGACAATTCTATGATGCGCGACGAAAGTTTTTCTATTTGCTATATTTGAAAAAGGGTCACACAAAGGACGTACTTCCGTGATATTATGATATTGTAGAAATCTACACAAAGGCGCTGCGGGAAACCGTGGCGCTTTCTTTGTGCCGGCACAGCGAGTCCGGCGGGTGGGTTATGGAGGAAACATACAATGAGCAGGCTTCGTTCCTGTCCTGTTTGCGGGCGGGTTCACCCCGCAGGCGGGTGCATGCAGCCAAAGAGAACCAAAGAAAGCACGGAGCACACCAGGCTGCGTACCTGCCGCCGGTGGGATAAGACACGCAAAGCCGTCAATGAACGAGACCGGCACCTGTGTCGTGTTTGTCTGAATCTGGGAAGGCTGCAGTGCGAAGATTTGGAAACGCACCACATCGTACCGCTTGCGGAGGACCCGGATAAGGCTTACGACGAGGACAATCTGATTACTTTGTGCGTCCGGCATCACAAGGCGGCGGATCGCGGCGAGATAGATCGCGGAGAGCTGTTACGCCTGGCGCGGGAACCGCTTTGACCCCCCGGAGGGGGCAGGGGCGGAAAAGCAAAGGCCGCGGATACCACGGCGCCCCACAAAAAAAGGATGATTTTTCAAAATGGATTTTCGGAAGGAGGAGACTATATGGCCAGACCGGCAAAATCGGTTAAAGTAAAAACCGGCGCTCTGGCAAGCGAAGAGGAAATGCTGCGCAACGGCGTCGAAGAACGGCTGCGCGGCGCTCCGGCCGAGCCGGAAGCACCGGCTTACTTGACCGATGACCAAAAAAGCATTTTTCGATTTATTGTCGCTGAATTACGGGACAGCGAAATACTCGGGCGGCTGGATGTATATGTCCTTGAATGCACGGCTGTGGCGATTTCCCGTATACGGCAGATCAACGATATGGTAAACCGGGATTCCTCGCTGCTTTCCGATACATCGCTGCAAAGCGCCCGCGCAAAATACCAAAACGATATTTGGCGGGGGGCAAACGAGCTTTGTCTTTCCCCACAGGCAAGGGCGAAAATCGGCTCGCTGGCCGCGCAGGCAGCTAAACAGAAGGAGGATCCTCTGCTGAAGGTCCTGATGGAAGATGATTAAGCGGACACGGGCATATCGATACGCCAAGTGGTGCCTTGATGACGATAACCACAAGGTGGGCCGGTATGTGAAAAAGCAGGCGGCGGCATGGCTGCGCATCGCTGACGGCGAACATCCCACGGCATTCGTCAGCGAAAAAGCGATCCGCAAAATCGAGAGCCTTCTGGCATTGATGATTCATCCGGATTTACTTTGCCCGATGGCAGAAGGGCTTGAAGAGTATGCCTGGTTTCTGATCGTTGCCGTCTTTTGCACCCGGCAGCGCGAGGACAACCGGCGCTTTTATACCACGGCACTGCTGGAAATTTCGCGTAAGAATTTCAAGACGTTTAATTCGGCGGTAATATTCCTCATCGGCATGCTGACTGAGCCGCGATTTTCGCGGTTCTTTTCGGTGGCGCCGGATTACAAGCTGTCTTCCGAGCTGCGGCTGGCGGTGCGGAAGATCATCAAGGTGTCTCCTTTGCTGGCTGACCGTTTCAAGATCAACCGGGATATGATTACCTGCCTGCTCAATGACATTGAGTATACGCCGCTGGCCTATTCCAACGATGGCATGGACGGCAGGCTTGCCAACATCTTCCTTGCGGACGAAGCCGGCGCGCTGGACAGCTACCCGGTTGATGCCATGCGTTCCTCGCAGATCACCATCCGCAACAAGCTGGGCATCATTATCTCCACCCAGTATCCCAACGACAACAATGTGATGATCGACGAGGTGGATATTGCCAAAAAGGTGCTGGACGGCCTGCTTCCGGAAAAGGAAGATGTGTTTGCGCTCCTGTACGAGCCGGACAGCGAGCTGGTCAAGGAATGGGAGACAAACGATCTGGTGCTGTATCAGGCAAATCCGGTTGCGGTCGGCAATGCCGAAATATTCCGCTCGCTGCAGGATCTGCGCATGATGGCGATCCTGTATGAAAACAAACGCGAGAATTTCCTGTGCAAGCACTGCAACATCCTGTATAAAGGGCTTGGCGTGGAAGGCTTTGTTGACATCCAGAAGGTGCAGAAATGCCGCCGGGAGGAAGCGGCGGGATTCTGGAAAGGACGCCGGGTATGGCTGGGACTTGACCTGTCACAGACCGATGATAACACCGCCGTCGCGATGGTTACGGAGGAAAACGGCGTCTTTTATGCCAAGGCCTGGGGATTTCTTCCCGGCGAACGGGTGGAGCTCAAATCCAACCGCGAGGGCGTGGACTACCGCCGGCTGATCGGCAGCGGATGCTGCTTTGCCTGCGGAGAGGATGTCGTGGATTACGGCTTTGTGGAAAGCTTTATTCTGGGGCTTCCGGACAAATACGGCGTAGAGATCGTGCAGGTTGGCTATGATCGCTACAACGCCATTTCCACGGTGCAGAAGCTGGAGGCCGGCGGGATGGAATGCGTGGAGATCAAGCAGCATTCGTCCGTGCTTCACCCGCCGACAAAGCTGCTCAAGGAAAGCATCCTTGGCGGGCATTTTGTCTATGATGACAACCGGCTGCTGGAGATCAATTTCCAGAATGCCCGGTGCACGGAAGACACAAACCTGAATCAATACGTCAACAAGAAAAAATCCGCCGGCAAGGTGGATATGGTGGTCGCGCTGATCAACGCCTTATATATGGCGCAGCAGGAGCTGCTGTATGGTCAGTTTGATTTCGTCGTACAGACTTGAGGAGGACAGCATGGGGATTTTCAGACGCAGGGCAGAGGTGCGTGCCGATGCCGGAGAGGTGCAATTTGAAGACACGCTGCTGAAGGCACTGCTGGGCGGCGGTCCGGTTACCCGCGAAACTGCCCTTCAGGTGCCGACCATCAGCGGCGGCATCGACCTGATCGCCAACCTTGTTGCCAGCACGCCGGTAAAGCTGTACCGCGACAAGGGCGGCAAGGCCGAGGAGGTGCGCGATGATCCGCGGATCGCTCTGCTGAATGACGAAACCGGGGACACCCTCAACGCTAACGAATTCTGGCGGGCGATCACGCGGGATTATTACCTGGGCAAAGGCGGATACGCCTACATAAACAAAGAAAAGGGCCGCATCAAAAGCCTGCATTATGTCGATGAGGCGCAGATAGCCATACAGAAAAACAACGACCCGATTTTCAAGGACTACACCCTGATGGTGAACGGCCGGGAATACCTGCCGTTTGAGTTCCTGAAGATTCTGCGCAATACCCGGGATGGCGCGCAGGGCGTGCCGATCACCGAGGAAAACAGCAAGCTGATTGAAACGGCATACCAGACCCTTTGCTTTGAGGGCTATCTGGTCAAAAAGGGCGGGAACAAAAAAGGGTTCCTGAAGTCCGAGAAACCGCTGACCGATGAAGCGCTCAAATCCCTGCGAGAGGCTTACGCAAGGCTGTACAGCAATAACGGGGACAACATGATGGTGCTCAACAAGGGGATCGAGTTTCAGGAAACCAGCAACACCTCCGCTGAAATGCAGCTCAATGAGAACAAGCTGACCAACGCGCAGGAATTTGCCAAGATGTTTCATATTTCCACCGACGTTATGGCGGGAAAAGGAACCGAAAACGATATTTCCAGCCTTGCGAGGCTGGCCGCCATCCCGCTGATGACTGCCATTCAGTGCGCGCTCAATAAGGATTTTCTGCTGGAAGCGGAAAAAGGGACGCTGTACTGGGCGTTCGATACAAAGGAGCTGCTCAAGGGCGACATGAAGGAACGCTTTGACGCCTATAAGACCGCGCTCGACGCCAACTTTATGCAGATCGATGAGGTGCGTTACGCGGAGGATCTGGAACCGCTGGGGCTGTCCTGGGTGAAGCTCGGGCTGCAGGATGTGCTGTATGACCCGAAGACCAGACGGATTTATACGCCGAACACCAACCGGACCAGCGTAATGGGGGAAAACACTCCGGAGGAACCCTTGCCGGCGGAGACGGATGATGCTATACTGGAATCGCGGGCAAACCCCCATCACGATCCGAAGAACGGACGGTTTACCTCAAAGGGCGGCGGCACCGCAGGAGGGAAGGCTGGCAAAACCAAGTATGCGCCCTCGCCGCAACGGAATAAGTCTGGTGTGCAGATGAAACCAAAAGCTTACGCCAAGCTGTGCGGTGCATTCAGGACAAAGTATCCGGAGGCGAAGCCGGAGGATGGCGAGAAAACATTTATCGATGGAAAATATCGGTATTCAGCTACTGCGGCCGATAACGGTGGTATTGTAGTTCATCGCCGTGCAAAGCTGCGATAGGAGGAAAAAATATGGTTCCGGAAAATGATGCGTTTGTCCAGAAAATGAAAAAAAGGTTTCGTGCTTATTTGCAAAGCGATGACCCAGAGACGGTTGGAGAAATCGAGATGTTTATTCACGGATCGCAGCAGTATGAAATTGAAGAGGAGGCCGAGGCCTTTGTCGAAAGCCATCCTCATGCAACCGCCCGCGAATTATTTGAGTTTTTCAACGTAACGGCGCCGGAAGGACTTGCCCCTGGAGACGACGGCGCTGATTTACTGGAAGATTGACGGTACAATAACGATAAGCAGGATGCACAAGGGACGATGCCAAGCGCCATATGGCGCCGGGCACCGTCCTTTTTCATGCCCATTTGAAAGGTGGTGACAGGAATGAATATCGAAATACGTGCAGACGGTGCGCACATTACCGGATATGTCAACGTGACCGAGAAAAAAAGCCGGCCGGTGATCACCCCGCACGGCAAGGTCATCGAGGAAATTGAACCGAGAGCCTTTGAGCAGGCCATCAGCCGTGCGGCCAACATAACGGTTACGGTTGACCACGACGACAGCCGTGTCTACGCCAGCACGGAGGAAGGCACCCTGAAGCTGTACGAGGACACTATCGGGCTGCATGCGGATGTGCTGATCACCGACGAGGCGCTGATCTCTCTGGCCAAACGGGGGAAGATCAAGGGCTGGTCGTTCGGCATGTACAACGTGCAGGACGAGCTGGAGGCGCGGGCGGATGCGCTCCCGCTGCGGCACATCAAATCCCTTGATCTGGATCACGTGACGCTGGTGGTCAATAAAAACCCGGTATATTCCGCCACATCCGTCGAAATCCGGGCGGATACAGAGATCGATATGGAAGTCAGGACAACCGAACAGCCCCCGCAAATTACGGAGGTCGAGCCCAAACAGCCCGACACTCCGTTTTTTGATAACTCGGCATACCGGCGCCGGGTGGAAGCCATTAAAAAATAATTTTGGAGGAACGAGAAAATGACGAATCTGAAAGCCCTTATGGAAAAGCGTGCGGAGCTGCAGCAGCATATGGACGCGCTGGTCAGCACCGCCGACACCGAAACCCGCGCCATGACCGACGAGGAAACGGCGCAGTTCGACGCCGCGGAAAAAGAAATCCGGGCGATTGACGAGACGGTCGAGCGGGAGGAGCGCGCCCGTCGTACCGAACGGAAGCCGATTCCTGCCGACGCGGAGAACCGCGCGGCCGAGGAGGAACGCGCTTTTGCGGATTATGTTATGGGCAAGGTCTCCGAGCTGCGTGCCGGCGAGCAGAACGTGGACATGACCAACAACGGCGCGATCATCCCCACCACCATCGCGAACCGCATCATCAAGGCGGTGAAGGACCGCTGCCCGATTCTGGCGGGCGCCACCGTATACAACGTCAAAGGCAAGCTGAAGGTGCCGGTGTGGGGCAAGGCCAACACCACCCATGATATCGCGGTGGGCTACCAGACCGAGTTCACCGAGATTACGGCGGATTCCGGCAAATTCACTTCGGTGGATCTGGACGGCTATCTGGCCGGCGCGCTGACCCTGATCGGCCGCAGCGTGGAAAACAACGGTTCTTTTTCGGTGGTCGACTTCATCGTCAGCCAGATGGCCGAGGAGATCGCCTCCTTCCTGGAAAAGGAACTGCTCAACGGCACCTCCGGCAAGGCGACCGGCGCACTGTCCACCACCACCAGCGTGACGGCTGCCGCGGCTGCGGCGATTACCGCCGACGAACTGATCGACCTGCAGGCTAAGGTAAAACAGGTCTATCAGAACGGCGCATGCTGGACCATGCATCCGGATACTTTCACGGCGATCAAGAAGCTCAAGGACGCCAACAACCGTTATCTGCTGCAGGACGACGTGACCGGCGAATTCCCGTATCGCCTGCTGGGCAAGCCGGTTTATCTGTCCGACAACATGCCGGTTATGGCGGCGAGCGCCAAGGCGGTGCTCTACGGCAATTACAGCGGCCTGTCGGTCAACATGCGGGAGAATATCTCTATTGAGGTCTTGCGGGAAAAATACTCGACTATGCATGCCTTGGGCGTTGTCGCATGGTTTGAATTCGACAGTAAGGTGACAGATAATCAGAAGCTTGCAGTATTGACGATGAAATCAGCTTAAAACTTAGACTATGGGGGACGATATTTAATCATCCCCCATAGTCCATTTAAGTTTTGTTCCATCTTCAAGCTGTCCGCAGTAGTTCCGCTTTCCATGACAGGCGAGGCTTAATGATCCTTGGCTTTTAATTCCATACTTCGTCATGGCATCTTTCATGTAGTAGAACTTTTCGCCGGTTGTGATACAGATGACAGATTTTCTTTTGGACTGATTCAATTTTTCAAGATTTCCGGGTGGCATCGGATGTCCATGTTTTCCTTTTTTAGAAGCGCTGATTTTCATTTTAGTTTCTTCTGAATGGTGCCGCTCATACATGTATTTTTTGTTTTTTGGTTTAGAAAAGCGTCGTCGTTGGGAAAGGCTTTGGCGCAAACGGGTACTTTCAGGAACATCTTTTCCGGGGTTTCCACCATTCTCATAATTATACCCGAATCGTTCATCTGTACTTTTGAAATGGCTTATCCAATATCGCTCTTTGCTGTCCAATTCCTCACTGGAGTATGCAATATCAAATCGCTCATCAATTACAAAATTGTCAAATCCGTATTTTTCTATTGCAGACATAAGATGACGATTGTAGGAACGGCCGTTTCGTATGCAGTTTTTGTAATAACGGTATACTCGTTCAATACCTTTTCCGCCGGCATCATATCTTCGGTGAAAAGAACTGCGAGTTTGTCCTATATAAACTTTTCCATCGATCAAAGAAGTGATTTTATAAATCACTCCATATTCCGCTTGTGACGACATTATAGCATTCACCTCAAAACAATGTTGCATAGTTTTCGTAAGTATCATAACACAAATAGGATAAATTCACAACATCAATAATTATAAGGAGAAACTCGTAATGAAAATTCAGGCCATGTGCTGCTTTGTCGGCAGCATCTGCATGGTGAAGGGTGAGGTGCGGGAGGTCAGCGATGAGCTGGCCTCCGACCTCATTGCCGCCGGATATGCGCAGGAAATGGAAAAGCCCGGAAAGACACCCTCAAAAAAGGCGGTGAAGCAGGGTGACCATCAATGAAGTGACCGTTGAACAGGTCAAACAGTATGCAATCATCGACCACAGCGAGGACGATGCTATGATCCATGACATCCTGATGCCGGCGGCAAAGGCGCACATCACGGAATACACCGGATTGACCGGGGAGGATCTGGATAAACACGAAAGCCTTACGCTGGCGTATATCGCCCTGTGCGCGTTTTTGTACGACAACCGGTCGATGAACATACTCAACGAAAAGCAGAATGCCGTGGTGCAGAGCTTTCTGGATGCGCACCGCATCAATCTGCTGTGAGGTGGCGGCATGGTGACAGGAATTAACCTGACCCCCGGAGAACTGCGCACGCGCATCCGCGTGCAGCGCTGCGTCCGCAGCCGTCCAGACGGCGAAATCGAGGAAACCGAAAGCTGGATCGATCTCGGAAACGATACCGGGGAGGATCCGCCGCGCTATAAGCGCTGCCAGTGGATCGGCGTGCACGGCGCCGAGGCTTGGACTGACGACGCGCTGATGGGTACACAGCAGGCTGCTGTCCGGCTGCGGTTTGATCCGGGAATATCCCCGTCCTGCCGCGTACTGCTCGGCAATGAGGTTTGGGAGATTGTGAGCGTGGACGACGTGCGGCAGGCACATGAATGGATGGAGCTCAGGCTGATCCGGAAGGAGGCGGGATGATGCAGGATATCCGAAATCTGGTACAGCTGACACTGGACAGGGCGTTTGCCCGCCAGATTCCCGTGGTTGCCGAGGAGCTGGTAACCGACAAAATGCCGGAGGAATATATCGCGTATTCGGTGGTGAGCAGCACCTATTCCGCTTACGCCAACAACCGGCCCATTCAGCGCCGGGACAGCGTGGATGTCGACTGGCACGGCAGCCGTCTGTCCAAAAAGGACGCCCGTATGGCGGCCGTGGAAACGGCGATGCGGGCGGCGGGGTTTCTGGTGGAATCGCTGCCGTATGATCT
Source organism: uncultured Oscillospiraceae bacterium (assembly GCA_905198295.1). Classification (GTDB taxonomy): domain Bacteria; phylum Bacillota; class Clostridia; order Oscillospirales; family Acutalibacteraceae; genus UMGS1591. The sequence goes on from CAJKBW010000044.1 coordinate 9,098, forward strand.
TGGCCGCGACCCGGTAAGCCGGCGGTATGGCGCCACGATGGAATTTGTGCTGTATCGGACGGTGTAGCGCATGAAGACGACGCCGGAAAATTTTTCTTCGGTTGTTTTTGCCGATATTCAGCAAATTGTCGATGAAGAAAGCGGCCGTGCCGAGGCCTTTGTCGGGCAGATGGCGGACAGTGCCAGAAGGCGGGTAATCGACAAAAGCCCGGAGCACGCGGTGCCCTATGCAACGGGCAAGCGCCGCCCCGGCCGCTATAAACGCGGATGGATTGTGAAAAGGGAAATCAAAAACGGTTACCGCCAGTTTATCGTGACCAACAAAAACGATCCCACCCTCACACATATTCTGGAATTCGGCACCGCGCAGCGGACAACAAAGGCGGGGCAAAACCGCGGCAGTGTAAAAAAACATCCGCATATTCGCGCAGCGTATGATGAAACGGTTGCCGAGTATGCACAAAAAAAGATATAGGAGGACAACTCAATGGGACAGGCAAAAGGTTATCACGGCGCAGACAGCGCCAAATACAAGATGTCCGGCAGTGAGGGCGCGGTTACGGCTATGCCGTATCTCAAAAGCGTATCGCTCGACCGGCAGATCAATTCCACCTCTCAGTACGCCAACAACCGGCAGATTATCAAGGTGTCCACCGATAACGGATACACCGGCAATCTGGGCACTACGGCGCGGGATACCGAACTGGAAAAGGCACTCGGTATGATTATGCCGCTGTCCGGCGGTACCGGTGTGGTTTCCCGTACCGGCGGCAAGCGGCTGGAAGGGTTCTACTACGAATACAAGGAAACCGACGACGACGGGGACAAGGTCATCAAGGTGTGGCTGCTCAATGTGGAGCTGACCGAGCCTTCCCTCAACAATTCCACCGACACCGACAGTGTGGAGTTCGGCGAATACGTTTACCCCATCACCGTATACGGCGCCCGCGTGAAGGACAGCGCCGGCACAGCCGATTATGTCGACGACCGCGGCAACAAGCTGGATTGCTTCATGGTTATATCCGCGCCCGGCGATGCGGGATACGACGACTTCGGCACCACCGTTCCGGTCCCGAAAGCACCGGCGGCGTGAGAATTTTGCAGACCGGCGCCCGTCGCACATACGGCGGGCGCCTTTTTGCAGACGGGAGATTCCTATGACACTGAAAATCGGAAGAAAAAAATACCCGCTGAACACGGCGATGATTTCGCTGCTGCGCTACCGTAAGGAGTTTCACAGCAGCTTTTTTCGGGAGTCTTCCGACGGCGCCGCGGCAGCGCTCGCAGCGGTGCGGCTGGTGTGGGCCAGTATCGAAGGGGATAAGCCGGATTTTCCGGATTTTCTGGATGCCGCCACAGCCGCATCGGGCTTTCTTGAGCAGGCGCTGGCCGTGCAGCAGGCCGTGTTATACACCGACGCCGTTTTCACCGAAGCGAACGCCCCTTCAGCCGGTGATGACGATCTGGATGAGCTTACGGTGCTGGCTCTCATGGCGTCGTCCGGGCTGGATTATACCCTGGTGTATGATCTCCCGGTTTTTGCCGTTATTGACGTAATCAAGAAATACAATCATCTGCGCACCGGTGTCTCGGAAAAGCCGGCAAATGCTTTCTGTTTCCGGAAAATGGACGGCGCGCAGGTGCGGGAACTGTACGGGAGGTGACGGCATGGCCAGCAGAAAATCCTATGAATTATGGTTTTCGGTCAACGGCAAGGACGTCGCCGCTCAGATGCAGCAGATCGACAAGAGCCTGCGCGAAACGGGATCTGAATACAAACTGCTGAAAACCAACCTGGAAAATGGCTTCAGCACCGAGAAATGGTCCCGTGCCAAAACCATCCTCACGCAGGCGATCAGCGATGCCGAGAAGAAAGCCGCCATGCTTGCCGAACGCCTGCGCGAGTTGGAATCCTCCGGCGAATACGGCGACGATACCGCGGAGGTCATCCGGCAGCTCAACCGGGAAATCACCGCGACCGAAAACGAGGCGCAGCGGGCACGCGACCGGCTGAAGGAAATCGACGAGCTGCGGATGAATCAAATCAAAAGCACGCTCAGTCAGGTTTCCGCGGCGCTGGATTCGGTGGGCAAAAAGCTGACGCTTGGCGTAACCGCTCCGCTTGTCGCTGCTGGTGCGGCGTCGTTCAAAATGGCCGCGGATATGGACGAATCGATCAACAAGGTCGATGTCGCCTTTGGTGACGCTGCGGACAGTGTGCATGCGTTTTCCAACGAAACGCTGACCACTTATGGCATCGCCAAATCGACCGCGCTGGATATGGCCGGCTATTTCGGGGATATGGCCACCTCAATGGGCTTCAGCCGGGAGCAGGCGGCGGAGATGTCCAAGCAGCTGGTCGGCCTTGCTGGCGATCTGGCCTCGTTTAAAAACATTTCGCTGTCCGAAGCGCAGACCGCGCTCGCTGCTATTTTCACCGGAGAAACGGAAAGCCTCAAGCAGCTCGGCATCGTGATGACCGAGACAAACCTGGAAGCCTATGCGATGGCACAGGGCATCGAAACTTCCACCAAGTCGATGGATCAGGCGCAGAAAACGGCGCTGCGGATGCAGTATGTGCTGGAGAACACCAAAAATGCGCAGGGGGATTTCGCCCGTACTTCCGACAGCTCATCCAACCAGCTGCGGATCCTGACCGAATCGCTCAAGGAGCTGGCGGCTATTGCCGGGCAGGAGCTCATCCCGATCATTACCCCGATTATTCAAAAGCTCAACAGCATTATTCAGAGCATCGGGGAACTGGATGACGGAACGAAGGAAATCATCACAAAGGTTGCCGTATTTGCCGCTTCCTTTGGTCCGCTGCTGTCGGTGTCCGGAAAAATGGTAAGTGTTGTTACGGCGATGATCACGGCCTATAAAGCACTGAAAGCCGCACAGGCGGCTGCAACCGCCGGGCAGACGGCGCTCAATGCGGCTATGTCGGCAAATGCAGCCGGTGCGATTGCCGCTTTGGTGGGCGTTGTTATTTCGGCTTTGGGCAGCCTGGCGATTACTTCCGCGCTGACATCCGAAAGCGTCGAATCCCTTTCGGATGCGGTTGACAGCGTCAATCAGAGTTATCGCGATTTTGTCGATCAGAGTGAGGAAAGTGTCCGCGAACAGGAAGCGGAACTGTCGGTTGTTGAACGGCTTCTGCCGCGGTATGAAGAACTGAACGGCAAGGTCGATAAAACGGCAGCGGAGAAAAAGGAACTCGCCGGAATCGTGGAGAAGATCAACGAAGCGCTGCCGGGTTCCATCGAACTGATTGACAAAGAAACGGCGTTATACAAGGGCAGCACAGAAGAGATCAATAAAAATATCGAGGCCAGAAAAAACGAGATCAAAGCCATCGCGGCGAAAGAGCAGGCACAGAAAGCGGCCAGCGCGCAGCTTTCCTTGCTGGATAAATCCGGTTTTACGTCTGTCGAAGAGGCCGAAAAAGAGCTGGAAAGGCTGAAAAGCGAATACGGCGATATCCCCGATATGCCTTTTGATGACTTTTTTATGGCATTGACATCGAATGAAGTGCCTCTGAAACAGAATAAGGCGCAGATGGAAGCACTGGAGAATCTGATCGCCTCCTACAATGAGTATGAATCCAAGATAAGCAGTTGGCTGTCAGACGGTGGATCATTTACCAGCACCGAATCCACCAGCGGTTCCTATCTGGATGACATTCTTTCCGGAAGTTCGGGCAAAACACCGGCTGAGAAGGCGCTTGAGCAATACCAGACCGCACGCAAAAAACTCGAGCACCAGCTGGCGATGGACGAAATTACCGAAGCGGCGTTTTATTCCCGGCTGGAGACGATCAGCGCGCAGTATCTGGCGGGTTACACCGAGCTGGAGGATGAACGCAACCGGGTACAGGAAGAGGCCTACCAGTACCGCAAAAAGCTGAATGAGCAAATGCTCAAAGACGCGGAGGAGGCCAGAAAGAAAGAGCTATCCAACCTCAAGGAATTCACCGACACGGTGATTTCGCTCGCGGAGGAGGAAGCCAACGCCAAAATCGCCGCAATCGACGCGGAGCTGGCCGCCCGGGAGAAGCTGGAGGCGGCACAGAAAAAGGAACTGCAGCTCCAGCAGGCCAAGGCAAAGCTGGTCTTTACGCGGGACGAAGACAGCCGGGAGAGCCTCCAGCGTGAGATTGCCCGCCTGCAAAGTGAGATTGACAAGCAGAACACACAGGCACAGGCGGATGCACAAAAGGCGGCTATCCAGCAGCAGATTGACGCGCTGAAAGCTTCCACGGCGGCGACCATTGCCGGCTATCAAAATCAGCTGATGCCGGAATCGGTCAATCCGTATGTTTCGCAGCTCGCGCCGAACATCACGGTGAATGCATCCGGCCTGTCCGTTGCTCAGGCACAGCAGCTGATCGATCGTGCCCTGCAAAAGCTATTATACGGGATGTGATAGATGTGCACAGCTTGATATGGGAATGCAACGGGATCCGGCTGGAATTCTCCAACGAGGCGGATGCCAGGATTTTTGCTGACCTGGACAATGTCGTTTCCAACGCTTCAGGTGTGTTCGACCGCCGGTCAGCGCCGGGTGTTGACGGTACAAGAACCTATGCTGCTGCATTGTCCGGTGCACAGATCGCCCTTGAAGGGACTGTGCTCGCTTACAATATGGGCTCACGCAGCCGGTCTGTCGACAGGGTGCTGAGTGAATACCGCAGACAGCTCTGCGACGCCTTTAATCCCCGGTTTACCGGTAAGCTTATCAAGACCACCGAGACAGGACGTTTTTTTCTGTATGCCCGTGCGGTATCCACACCGGGTTTCGGAATCATTTCCGGAGGTACTCTGCCGTTCAGCGTTGACCTGTATGCGGATGACCCTTACTGGCACAGCGACGAGATGGCGGAAATTCAGCTGGGCGTTTCATCCGCCTATCAGACCTTCCCGGCCGAAATTTCCGGGGAAATGGGGGATGTGCTGTCGATTCAGACCTATATCCCCAACCAGAGCAAAAACGAGATTTACCCGGTGGTGCGGTTCTGGCCCTGTGCGAATACCCAAATCCTGCGGAATGTGACCACCGGCAAAAAGCTGGTGTTGAACACGCGCATTACCGACGGGTTTTATGTGGATGTCGATACAGATCCGGCGGAGAACACCGTTACCCTGTGGCGGAAAACGGAACAGGGCTACGAGGGAATCGACAACGTGACCTACTGGCTGACGCTGGACAGCACCCCGGATTTTTATTTACAGCCGGGTGAGAATCTGCTTCGGGTGGATAACGCCGTGGCGGGGGCATATCCGTCGGTGACGCTGCTCTGGTACGAACGGGAACTGGGGGTGTGACGGATGGAAGTGCGTCTTTATGAATTTTACAAATCCACCATTTTTCGCCGTATCGGCATCACGTATCTCGCCACCGGCCATTATACCGAATCCAAATACGGCGTGGGCGAGTTTGAGCTTTCTATACCGATGGAAGCGGCTTTTGCCGTCGAATTTTATACCGATCGGCTGGTGCTGATTGACCGGCGCTACTGGGGCGTGATTACCGGCAGGCGGCTGGATAGCGGCAGCGAGAACACCATAACCGTCAAGGGAAGAGAACTGAAGGACTGGCTGTCCCGCCGGCAGATCGTACCCGACAACCAGATTGCCGACAATGCCCCGATGGGCTATGACAGCGCGGAAGGCTGGACGGAAAGCATCCTGAAGCATTATGTGGACAGCCATGCGGTAAACCCCCGGAATCCCGCAAGGCGGTTTCCTATGCTGCATGTCGCACCGGATCTGCACCGGGGGACGGAGAATGATGCTTACTATGCACGGTTTGTCAGCCTGATGGATACGTTGGAGATCGTCGGAAAGCGGGCAAACCTCGGCACCCGTATCACCGGGGATGAACAGACCGGTGTGTTTACCTTCGACGTGTACGGCCGGACAGACCGTACGGCAAACCAGACGGCGAACAAGCCGCTGCTGCTGGATGTGGGGCGGCATAATCTGGATGCGTCCTCATATGCGGAGGAATATGGCCAGTCCGGCAATGTGTTTTACTGTTCCCGATCCGGCGACGAGTTCGAGTGGGAAACGCTGACACAGACGTATTTTTCTACAAATGACGAGCCGCAATGGTTTACCCGGCGGGAAAAGTCCCTGTCCATATCGGTTTATGAGGACGGGAATCAGTACGAAGAACTGGAGAAAAATGCCCGCAAAGAGATGGTGAAATACCGTGCTGCACAGGAGATAACCTGTACGGTTTCCCGCAGCCTGGTTTACGGCACCGATTACCGGCTGGGTGACGTTGCGACGATACGGAACAGTGAAGCGGGGATTCTGGCCGATATGGAAATCATCACCGTCGATACGGTCGTCACAGCGGATTCTACCAGTTACACGGTGGGTTTTGGGGAACAGCAGCTGACGACGCTCGATCAGATACGGAGGGACAGCAAATGACGGAAAAGGGATACCCTTGGGACAGCTATCAGGAGGACAAGCGGGAATACGGGGCGCAGGATCTGGCGAATGCGTTTTCCGCCATAGTGAAAAACGGGGTGGTTCATCCGGAAACGGGCTTTCTGGTGGAGCCGCTGAGCGGAAATACCGTACGTGTTGGCGCGGGCACGGCCTGGATAAACGGGCATATGATTACTATACTGGGTTACGAGGACATCGAAATCCCGTATGAGCCGTACTACCCGAGCCAAGGGCCTGAATATGGACGCTTGATCCTGCGTTGTCGGGAAGAGACGGAATATCGGGATTTTCAGATCGCTTTTAAAATGCCATTATCGGGTGGAATTCCTCCTGCTGTGGAACAAAATGAACTGTCTCTGGCACTGATTCGCGTAAACCGAGGCGTTCCGGAAATCGAATCCCATCAAATTATACAAGATAATTGTGCCGCATCTGTCATCCATGCAGATGTTATCGACGGTACATCAACGGATATTGAAGGGCTTATTAAAGGCGCCGACGGGAGCATTTCTAAAGCCATCCCCGGCACGGATTATATGCCGGCAACGGGAGGGGCTTTTAAAGGAGAAATCACCTATAACAATAGTCCGTTCCAGACGCTGAAGCGATGGAAACAGGGCGCGTGGATTGTAGAGCAATACCAGGATGGATATACGCGCGCGCTGTATTCGGTAAATTTGGGTACTGCATCGTTTAATCGAGTTATTCCTGAAAAAATCACCAGTGAAGTTAGTTATTCCTGCCGCACACAGGTTTATACAAATGATGCTTATGGATTTAGCTGTGACGTACCTGTAAAGTTTTCAGACCCCATATTCCGTCTGTGGGGCGTATCAAACAGTTCCGAAACCCAAGTGTATGCATTACCATCGTTACAGACCAGTTACTATCGCCAAAACAGCCAGGGGAATGATCAATTTGTACAATCAAAATGGGCGGTAATTGCTTGGGACGGCGTTTCTACCTCATGGGACATAGGAGGGAATATATTCTCTTTTACCGCCCATTTGGAAATTGAGGGGTATTTGCGATGAACACAATCAACATCACGATCGAAAACACCGTCATGCATCCGGACAGTGTCGTCGCAGGTTATGCCGGAGATAACCTGACAACCACGCTGTCAATCGAATTGCCGGACAGCTGGCGCGGCTATTCCTATCGTCTCCTGTTTAAGACCTCTATGCAGGATTACAATGACGCCTATATTACCGACACGATCCAGCCGGAGGGCGGGCATATCCTGTTTCCGCTTCCGTCGGCCGTGATGGTCGAAGGCAAGCTGCAGGTACAGGCGCGTGCGGAAAAAGACAGCGGGGAGATCGCTCATGCTGCCGTGATGTCGCTTGATGTGCTGCATTCAATCGGCACAAGCGCATCCGGCGACTTTCCGCCGAGTTATGTCGGACTGATGGACAACGCCCTGAATCATCTTTTAAGCCTTGGGGCCTGGTATCCGCCCAAAATTGTGGATGGTTACTGGTGGGCTTACGATGCCACGGCGGACGACTATGCAAATACCGGTGTAAACGCACAGGGGTTGAACAGCGTTACGGAAGAAACGGAAACGGCCTTGACTGGTATCCTCAAGGGTAACGGCGAAACGGTTGTACAAGCTGTTGCCGGAACGGATTATGCAATACCCGAACAAGTGAATGCAAAACAAAACACGATCACTGCTCAGGGTATTCTTAAGGGCGACGGAAGCGGCGGGGTCAGCACTGCCGCCGCAGGCACCGACTATGCGACGCCGGCGCAGCTCGAGGGCAAGCTGGACAAGACCGGCGGAACGATAAGCGGTGCGCTGACTGTGAGCGGTACACTGTATGCCAACAGCGGGATAGGCCTGCCGACAAAGAACGCAATCATCAAGACGACGGCGGGCGGCCTGACCACCGGCGCGACGGCGGGGACGGATTATGAACAGGTGACCATCGGCGGGACGACAGACCGGGGATACGCAAAATTTGCCAGCGGTCTGCTGGTATGCTGGGGAAATCAAGGCTTCGGGACACAGTCCATCACCACAGCGTGGGGAAATCTGTACGAAGGTCCGGAATATTGTATATTTTCGGACTTTGCATACGCCTTTTCTGCAGCACCCGCAGTAACGGCTATACAAAATTATAAGTCTAACTCTGCGTTTTTTGTGGAAGGCATTTACAGCACCACCGCAACAAGCCCGGGCAAGTTTATCCCCGTCCGGCCAAACCCGGCATCCGTGATAGTTGCCGCGTCCTACATTGCGATAGGGAGGTGGAAATGATGGATATTATGCCGCCGCTGGAGTGGTATCTGGAGCGCCACGGGGACACCGTGGATACCCGGGTCACCTACTACCGCACGTATCTGATGCAGACCGACTATGTGGCCGCGAAGATCGCGGAATGCGCGTATCTCGGCCAGCCGGTCGAGGAGAAGTACAACGCCATCTTGCAAAAGCGCGAGGAAGCGCGTCAGGCGATCAACCGCCTGCAAAACGAAACGGAGGAATGAGAATGCCGAAAATCTACCTGTCCCCGGCGGCGCACGGGAGGGACAACCTGTGCGGCTATGACAGCGCGTGCGGGGAAAATATCCACTGCAATTTGTATATGGACGAGCTGGAGCCGTACCTGCTCGCCTGCGGGTTCGCGGTCAAGCGCAACCCGAAAGACCGCACCGGCGACCGGCTCAAAGAAGCGATTGCGGAATCCAACGCGTGGGGCGCCGACCTGCACTATGTCGCGCATACCAACGCCGGCGGCGGGGCGTACAGCCTGCTGATGGTGTACGATCAGGGCACCGCTTACGGCTATGCCGAAAAGCTGGCCGCGCGCCGGCGGGAGATTTACGCCGGGAATGTCAAAATCCAGGTCCAGCCGCAATGGGCGGAACTGCAGCAGACGGTCGCCCCAGCGCTGTACGACGAGATGGTGTTCCACGACAACGCGAAGGACATCGCGTGGTTCCACGAACACCTGCGGGAGATGGCGGAAGCCACCGCAAAGGCGATCTGCGACATGTTCGGGGCGGCGTTTGTCGATCCGTATGCGGCGGATTCCGGGATGTACCGGGTGTATGCGGACGTGGCCGGGCGGGATCAGGCCGAAGCGCTCGCGCAGCAGTTGCGTGGGGAAGGCTATGCCGCCGGTATCGAGGGCGGCACCGAAAGCGGAAGCAGCGAACCGGAGGAAGCACCTGCACTGCGTGTTGGCGCAACGGTAACCTACAGCGGGCGGCTGTACGCGACCTCGATCGGAGGCGGCGCGGGGGCGACGGTCAGCGGCACCTACACGGTCAGCCACTATCTGCCGGAGCGTTCCCACGGCGTGCTGCTCGACGGCGGCCTGGGCTGGGTGCGCGCAGAGGACTGCAAAGTGGTGGGGTAATCCCTAAAGAAAGGCGGAAAACATATGACCGAGTGGCAGGTTGTGGGGGTGATTATTGCGCTGGTTGGGCTGGTTGGTGCAATTGTTGCTCCGCTGATCCGGCTCAATAGCACCATAACCAAGCTGACGCTGATGGTGGATCAGCTCGTCAAGGATATGGATGAGCAGCACCGGCGCAGTCATGACGCGCACACAAAGCTGTGGGATCACCAGAATGAACAGGACGAAAAGCTGGTCAACCACGAAATCCGTATTACCAAGCTGGAAAACAGGAAGGAGAAGCTGCCATGAAAATCAACTGGAAGGTACGACTGAAAAACCCGGTGTTCTGGGTGGGGCTGGTAGTGGCGATTGTACTGCCGATCCTGACCTACCTCGGTATGAGCTGGGAGGATATGACCACCTGGGCGGCGCTGGGTAACGCTCTGCTGCAGGCGGTGAAAAACCCCGTCATCCTCGTGTCGGTTCTCGTGTCGGTGTGGAATTTAATTAACGACCCCACCACCAAGGGACTGTCCGACAGTGCGCAGGCACTTACCTACGATAAGCCCAAGGCGGAATAAAAAAATGCGGGACGCTTCCTTTCCGGAGGCGTCCCGCTGTTTTGTTATGTTATCAGGCCTGTCTCAGTTCATTTATCGCTTTTGTATGGTCAGTTACTACCTTTTCCAGCACACGTATACGGGCACGCAATGTATCCACTTCTTCGGCCTCCGGAAGCCTGTCAAGGATGCCCTCATGACCTTCTGCAAGTAGTCTTATGTCATGCGGGATATCGTGCTCCAACAGGACTTCCAGGCGGTTTGTACGCTGGTCGATTGTGTCAAGACGATCATTCAACTGGTTTGTACACCGGTCGATTGTGTTAAGACGGTCATTGATGGGCTCGAGTTCTTCTTTCATCATCGCTCGCATTGCTTCCAGCATGTCCTTGTCAATCATCTTTTTTCACCTCACTTTTTTAGAATAGCATGTCCGATGCGTTTTTGCAACAGGCGTTTACGGCCGCATGGTCGATTCCTGTGGGGGAGCGAAATTCTTAATCATCGCGAGCATCTCCTCCCACGCCCGCAGTGCCCCGAACCAGTACATCCACTGTTCGTGGTTTTTCCGTCCCGGTTTGTTCGCATACTCATCGCCTCGCTCCTTGCAGTATGCGATCTTTGCCTTGATGTACGTTTCCATGATTTTGCACGTCCTTTGCTTTTATTTATACATAATCATAAAAACCATATGCATGGGGTTCGGGTGCAATGCTGCCGGCGTGGTCGGCTGCCGGATTATCGATTCGCCGCGTGAGCGGTTGATTGCGACCATAACGAATGTGTTTGTCCCCTGCAACGGCCGTTTTCCTACACTGATTGCGATTCTGACGATGTTTTTTATCGGCACAGCCGGTGGCTTTGGCTCATCGGTGTTGTCTGCACTGGGGCTGACGATCATCATTGTGTTTGGTGTGATGATGACGCTGCTGATCTCAAAAATACTTTCCAAAACCATACTTAAGGGAATGCCCTCATCCTTTACGCTGGAGCTGCCGCCGTATCGTCGGCCGCAGATCGGCAAGGTCATTGTGCGTTCGGTTTTTGACCGTACGCTGTTTGTGCTTGGGCGCGCCGCAGCTGTAGCTGCCCCGGCCGGCCTGATCATCTGGCTGCTGGCGAACATAACTGTGGGAGACATCAGTGTGCTGCAGCACTGTGCGGATTTTCTGGATCCCTTCGGCCGGCTGCTCGGAATGGACGGCGTCATCCTGATGGCGTTTATTCTCGGCTTTCCGGCAAATGAAATCGTGGTGCCGATCATTATCATGACCTATATGGCCACCGGTACGCTGACCGATATGAGCAATCTGGCTGAGCTGCATACCCTGCTGACGAACAACGGCTGGACCTGGCTGACTGCCGTGTGCACCATGCTGTTTTCACTTATGCACTGGCCGTGCTCGACTACCTGCGTGACGATCCGGAAAGAGACGCAGAGCATCAAATGGACGGCAGTATCCTTTCTGGTGCCGACGATTGCGGGAATGCTTATTTGCTTTGTAACCGCCTCGGCCGTCCGTCTGCTGGGCCTTGTCTGAAAAAAGGCTGTACGACATGGCAAAAACTTGGTATAATGGGGAACACACCCAATTATCACAGGAGGGGACTGCCATGTATACAGCTGAACAGAATCGTTATCAGACAATGGATTACCGCCGTGTGGGGCGCAGCGGGCTGAAGCTGCCGGCCATATCCCTGGGGATGTGGCAGAATTTTGGCAGTGTCAATCCGTACGACCGTTCACGCAAAATTCTGCTGCACGCCTTTGACCGGGGCATCACCCATTTTGATCTGGCGAATAATTACGGCCCAGTACCCGGTTCAGCGGAGGAGACGCTCGGCCGGGTTCTGCGCGATGATCTGATGCCGTATCGGGACGAACTGATTATCTCTACTAAAGCGGGCTATACGATGTGGGACGGTCCATACGGTGACTGGGGCAGCCGGAAATATCTGCTGGCGTCACTGGATCAGAGCCTCAAGCGTATGGGGATTCCGTATGTGGATATCTTTTATTCCCATCGGCCGGATCCGGAAACGCCGCTCGAGGAAACGATGGGCGCACTGGCGACGGCGGTCAAATCCGGGCGTGCGCTGTACGCCGGTATCTCGAACTATTCTGCTGCCCAGACGCGGGAAGCCGCGGAACTGCTACGACAGATGGGCGTACCGTGCCTGATCCACCAGCCCTGTTATAATATGTTCAACCGCTGGATTGAAGCAGAACTGCAGGAGGTGCTTGAGGATTACGGTATGGGTTCAATCGCCTTTTCGCCGCTGGCACAGGGGATGCTGACCAGCCGCTATCTGCATGGGATCCCGCAGGATTCCCGTGCCGCCCGGAATGCTTTTTTGAAGGAGCAGGATATTACGCCCGAACGCCTGGAAAAAATCCGGGCGCTCAACGCGCTGGCCGCAGAGCGTGGACAGACGCTCGCGCAGATGGCGTTGTCGTGGGTGATTCGGGAAGGCCGCGTTACCTCCGCGCTGGTTGGGGCGTCGAGCATTGAACAGCTCGACGACAACCTCGGTGCGCTGAAAAACCAGACGTTTACAGCAGAGGAGCTCACCCGGATTGATCAGATTCTGGGCTGACGCTGGCCAAAAGAAGAGGAAAGGCGGGGAAGGAAAATGGCGGATCGGATAAAATGGCTGCACACGGCGGGCGGCTGCCTGATGGCGTTTGTTTTTTCCGCCGCCGCCTGGACGGCCGCGATGGCACTTTTCGGCTTTTTCCCTTTCGGCAGCAAAACCATCCTCATCACCGACATGGGCAGCCAGTACGTTGCCTATCACGAAGCGCTTTATGAGATGATCCATGAGGGCGACAGCCTGCTGTTTACCTGGAACACCGGCATGGGAATGAATTTTCTAGGCATCATCGCCTATTATCTTTCCAGCCCGTTTACCGTGCTGTTGCTGCTGTTTCCGCGTTCCTTGCTCACCGAAGGCATCCTGTTTATTTTATCGGCAAAGATTGCCGTTTCCGGCCTGACCTTTTCGCTGTTTCTGCGTAAGGCGGCAGGAATCGGCGGTGCCGTCAATACGCTGTTTTCGGTGGCCTATGCACTTTCGGCATACAGCGTGGTTTATGGCTTTAACCTGATGTGGATCGATGGCGTAGTGCTGCTGCCGCTAGTGATGCTGGGGGCGGTGCATCTGTTCCGTACCCGTCGGATGGCCCCGTTTATTCTGGCGCTGGCGGTGCTGTTTGTCGCGAACTTTTATATTGCGTACATGGTCGGCGCTTTTACACTACTGTGTTTTTTCGGTATACTGCTGGTGCGGCGTGTCCCGCGCCGGGAAGCGCTCGGGCACCTCGGCCGCTTCATGGCCTGTGCTGGTCTTGCCGCCGGTCTGACCGCATTTCTGCTGCTGCCGTCGGTTTTCGCCCTGCGTAACGGTTATGAATCGGTGCATGGACTGGAGCTGCACTTCGCGCTGACCGGCAATCCGCTGTCTCTGCCGGGAAAACTGGCGTTCGGCGCCTTCGATTCCGCGACGAACAGCGGTACGCCGAACCTGTACTGCGGGGTGCTGACGCTGCTGCTGCTCCCGCTGTGGTTTTTTCACCGGGAAATCGGACGACGGGAAAAGTGGGCCGCCGGTGTTCTCATGCTGTTTCTGGCGGTATGCGCTTTTGTCTATGATCTGGATGTGGTCTGGCATGTCTTCCAGCCGCCGACCTGGTTTCCCTGCCGCTACAGCTTTGTGCTGGTGTTTGTGCTGGTGTACTGTGCCGCGCGGGTATTTTCCCGTCCACAGGGTATCGCGGTAATACCGGCGCTGATTTCCACACTGCTCCTCGGCGGTGTGCTGGCAGTATGCGCGCTTGTGCCGGCGATTCCCTTTGCCGGCAATATCAGCATTACGCTGGCGCTGCTCGCCGTTTATGCGGCGGCGGTGATGGGTGCGGCCTGGCTGGCGCGCCGAACGGAAAAACCGGCTCTGCGTCTGTGGGGGATGCGCGTGCTGTCTGCGGTGCTGCTCTGTGCGATTACGGCGGAAATGGCATGCAGCGCGGTCCATCAGCTCAACGGCCTTGACCGGCAGTTTGGCTTTGAGAAGAAGGAGACTTATACCGCTTTTCTGGAGCGGGGCCAGGCGCTGGTGCGGGCGCAGGAGTCGCTCGGAGACGACGGTTTTTACCGTATCGAAAATTCCACCGCCCGCAACGCAAATGACGGCCTTTCGCTGGGCTATCCGGCGGTATCGCATTACAGCTCGCTGTCGAATCAGAAAACCTTCCGCCTGCTGGGTTCCCTGGGGATGATCAGCTACGTCAATAACCGCTATCTGCGCTATTACGGGGCTACGTCGTTGCTGGATACCATTCTCGGCGTACGGTATGTGTTCGACACCGCAGAAAGGCGCTATGGCTATGAACCCACCGGTACGCAGGTGGGGGATACGCAGGTGTACCGCAATGCAAACGCCCTGCCATTGGCACACTTTGCCGATGCGGCTGTGCTGGAGGCAGACTGCACTGAGGGAGAGAATCCCTTCCAGCGGCAGAACCGACTGGCTTCGGCGCTTATCGGACAGGAAACGCCGCTGTATCAGCCGCTGGAGATCACCGCATCGTTTTCCGGCGGCAAGCTTATTGAGCAGAAAGGCCGGACGTGGCTGCCGGACGGCGGCGGAAATTTGATTCTGCACATCGAAAACCCGGCTGTTCAGCCGGTACTGCTGTACTGCGGCAATAATTTTCCGGAAAACGCCCGGGTCTACTGCAACAATCAGCTGCTCAATGTGTACGATGACCGGCTGGTACGGGGGATTATTGATTTGGGCGAACAGCCTGCCGGCACTATTGAGGTTAGGATCTCCCTTTGGCAGGACGGTCTGTGGTTCAATGGATTATGTGCCTGTTCGCTGGACACCGGCCGATACGACGAGTGGGTCGGGCGGATGCAGAGCAGTGCAGCCGACGCACTCACAGTGGAGGGAACACGGGTGCAGGGGAGTGTCGATGCGCCGCGAGACGGGATGCTGTTTACCTCCATTCCCTGCGACAGCGGCTGGCGGGTGTATGTCGACGGCGAACCGGTGAAAACATCCGCTGCGGCGGGGGCGTTTATTGCGGTGCCGGTTTCGGCGGGCATGCATACCTTCCGGTTGGAATTTACGCCGCGCGGACTGCGCGCCGGCATGGCTGTTTCGGCGATTACCTTGTTCGGACTGTGTACAGCGGCTCTGCTCAGAAAA
>CAJKBW010000045.1 GCA_905198295.1 uncultured Oscillospiraceae bacterium
AAAACCGGGTCCATGTGCTTTCACATGAAACCCGGTTATTTTCCTTCTCTTTATAATCCTATATATTATATACTCTATATCCGCTTTGAATACGATAAATCTTCATCGAAAATCACCCTTACAGATGCAGGCGCCGCTTAAGCTCATGCCACATATTCTCGCCAGCGAACAGCAGGATCGCCGCCAGAGAAATCACGCTCACGGCCACACAGACAATGGAGGGATACGGCACATGCAGACAACCAGTGAGATAAAACACAATCGGCAGGATACCGAATACGCCGTCCAGACAGAAATACACCAGCAGATCGGAAAGCTGCCATTTCAACACGCGGGACAGGATGCCCAATGCCGCCATAGCACAGACACAGATGATCGGGACAACGTAATCGATTGACCAGCCATGCCAGCCGGTCAGCCAATCCCAAAGCGCGCTCAGCCCCGAGATAATCACCACCTGGTACAGCATATTTTTGGGGATATTGTGCCGCTTACGGATGGCAATAGCCAGACTGATCCACAGGCAGCCGATACCGGCGAGCACGAACAGCGACCACAGCCCGCTCTGCGGCAGCAGGAGGTTGACCGCTACCGATACCACCGCCGCCACCACCGAAGCAAAAATCAGCCAGCGAAAAAAGAGATTATGCTGACGATAGATGGTCGGTATGGTGGGAAACGGGTTCGGAGATGGCTCTCCTTCGTCGCTCAGCACGGCCTGACACAGCGGACACACCGACCGGGATCCGGCCACATGAATCTTACATTTATCACAGCATTTCACGCTGCACACCTCCCGGCTATTCCTCGTCGATCGGGTTCATGGCGATTTCCGCCTCGATCCCCATTTCAGTAAGAGTACGGAAAAAATTCTTTTGAATATCCGTGCTCACAAACGGCGAGGTGAAGCTGATGACCATGTTGTTGCGATAGGAGCACATGCAGATCTGCAGCTTATCGGTGCTCACAAACACATCAAACAGGCGGATCTCCTCCCGCATTTCCTCCGGCATATCCACACGGCCGATGTTCGACAAGGTGGCCGTTTCGGTCAAAGTAGATATCTGATAGGCAATGCGCAGGCACAGGTCTTTGAAAATAAGTGGTGCGATCCGGGCAAAAACGTTGTGTTCGAGCGCACCGAGGGAATTGAGCCGTTCCTCCAGCCGCTCGGTGGTCAGCTCCTGCTTGAAGCATTCGTCCACGTAGCGGATGATGTCTTCCAGTTCTGCCGGCTGCCGACTGAACTGGTAGGCGATTGCGATCAGGCTGAAAAAATTGCGCGCCGATCCGGAGGCGAAATACTGCCGCAGGTTGACCGGGATGGTCAGCACCATACGTTTTTTTCGCTCGCGCACAGTCATCTCCTCATAGATAGCGCGCATCAAAACGGCGGTTAAAAAAACTGTGACAGTCGTGTGGTATTCCCGCGCCTTTCGCAGTACAGCATCCACCGGCAGAACGCCCTCAATCACCCGGATGCGGTATTCCGCGACCTTAGGTCCGTGGATGCGGTAGGCCGTGCGGAACGGCGTCCGCTTTCCCTCCCTGCGCCCGCTGTAATATTTCTGAAAGGAATCCGCCATTTTTTCGGTGGATGAGGCATCCACATCCATTACCGGCGGCGCAGTACCCCAGCGTTCCCCATCCCGCAGCAGCAGATAATGATAGACCAGCACGCGCAGGAACTGTACGGCGCCGGTACCGTCGGTCAGTACGTGGTGTACCTCGAGGTTGATCCGGCAGCGATAATAGGACACATCAAACAGCAGCGAGGATTCGTTTTGTTTGTACAGCGCGCTGCACGGCGGCTGATTTTCGGGATGAACCACCGGCCGCTGATCGGAGGCCTCCAGATAATACCAGAACAACCCATGCTTGAGCACACAGAGAAAACCCGGAAATTCTTCGAGCGTGCGGTCGAGCGCCTGCTGAAGAATCGCCTCCTCCACCGGCCGGACCAGTTCGCAGGCAAAGCGGAACACTTTGGTGTCCCGCTTACCGCTGGTGGAGGGAAATATTTTGGCCGCGTTGTCCAACCGGCTCCATTGTCTGTCTTTTTTCTCCTTATGCGGTTTCACTTTTGCGGCACCTCACTCAAGAATCGCTGGATATGCCGATAGCTCTCCTGCACCGGAGAGAACTGCGGCGGCAGCGAAAAAAAGCCGTGCAGCCCATCTGCAATGCGTACGATGCGGGTTTCCGTGCCCGCCTCCTGCAATCTGTGTCCATATGCCTCACCTTCATCCCGCAGCGGATCGAACTCCGCTGTCAGAATCAGCGTACGCGGCTGACCGGACAGACCTTCCGCCAAAAGCGGCGCAAAATACGGATTGCGGCGATCCTCCGGTGAACGCTGATACAGCGTCATATAGTCCTCCACCCGTTTGGAGGTCAGCAAATAGTCGGTACCGTTTTCCCGTACCGAGGCAAACGGTGAGGCATCAGTGTGATCAAAATAGGTGGCCGGATACAGAAGAATCTGCCCGGCAGGAGTAAACGTGCGGCGGTCGTGCGCCATCAGGGATACCACCGCTGCCAGATTGCCGCCGGCGCTGTCCCCCATCAGCAGAATGCGTTCCGGCGGAATCCCCAGCGTCTGCCGCGCATGCCGGAACACCTCGAGCGCAGCCAGATAGCAGTCCTCTGCCGCACAAGGGAACCGATGCTCCGGCGCCAGCCGATAATCCACCGACAGCACAAGTGCGCCGGTGTGTTTCGCCAGCCGTACACAGACACCGGTATAGCTGTCGATGCTGCCGGTCACCCAACCGCCTCCGTGATAGAAAACGATCAGCCATTCCGGCTTTTCCGTTTCCGGCTTGAACAGCCGCACCGGAATTTCGCGGCCGTCAGCCTCAATCCGATGATCCCAGGTTTTATAGAACGGTTTAAGCAGCGGATAGTGCACCACGTTGTACAGCTGCCGCTGCAGCTTGTAGGTGCGCTGCACATCGATATCGGTATAGGATACGGCCTTGAGCGCCGCGAGCATTGCCTTGTTCAGCGCCACAGGCCGCCCTCCTTTCTCAGTCTATTCAGCAAAACGTCCGGCCGTCCGGGCCAAACAGGTTTATGCGCACCACCGTACAGCACAGCGTATTGTCTCCGCTGAACGCCTGCAGGGCGGTCAGCAGCAGCGAGGGGTTAAGGGTGAGTGCGCTGCTGCACGGTAGGGTCACCTCCAGTACGGCAGCGGCTTCTTCTCCGTCCAGCACCGGGTTTTCCAGATGCGGGCGGATATCCACTGTCTTGACGCCGCCCTTTTTGGTGCGTTTCTCGACCGGCATGGCCTCCTGCTGCAAAAAACGCTCCAGCAGCGCCTTGCCGCAGCCGCCGCTCTCACCAGCGAAGGCGATGCGGTAGCGGGCAGAGGTCAATTCACCGGCTTTCATCACTGCCGGCGCCGCCGACAGGAAGCGTATGCCCTCCGGCGCGGCGGCGTTCATCCGCCCAACCAGCTCCTCCATCGGCAGCTCTTCCTCCAGCCGCAGATCCATGCTTTCCCGCAGGCCCTCGTAGCCGAGCGACAGCGGAGCGGCAAAGGTGATGTACGGATGCCGATTGAACCCCTCGGTATACCACAGCGGAATCCCCGCGCGGCGGATCACCCGGGTCATGGTTCGGGTCAAGTCCAGGTGGGATATGTATTTTGCCCGTCCGGTCTTGGAAAAACACAGCCTAACGGTGTTCAACGCAGACACCCCCTTTCCAGCATGCCGCACCGCAGCCGGAGCAGGCCTCGCGGCAGTGCGGGGTGGTCACGCTCTGATGCGCCTTTTCATTTTCGCGGATCAGGAAGGCCTTGCTCACCCCGTAATCCAGGTGATCCCACGGCAGCACCTCGTCGAACGGGCGGGTGCGGTGGGCGTAAAATGCCGGATCCAGCCCCTGCTGTGCGAACACGGCGAGCCATTTATCCATATCGAAATGCTCCGACCAGGCGTCGAGCGAGCAGCCCTGTCGCCACGCCTGCTCGATTACGTTGCTCAGCCGGCGGTCGCCGCGGGCGAAAACCGCTTCCAGCACGCTCGTCGGCGCATCGTGCCAGTGCAGTGAAATTTTTCGGGTGGTCAGGGAGGACAACAGATGCCGCTGCTTCGCCTGCAGCTGTTCGGCGGTATCCTGCCCCTCCCACTGGAAAGGGGTGAACGGCTTCGGGACAAAACAAGAGACGCTCACCGACACGGTGACCCCCTTGCCCTTCGGCTTGTTGGGGTTTTCGTAGAAGCAGTTGACGATCTTCTGCCCAAGCTGCGCGATCCCCTCGATGTCTTCAAGCGTCTCGGTGGGCAGCCCCGACATGAAATACAGCTTCACGGAAGTCCAGCCGCCGGCAAACGCACGCCGGGCGGTGTCGAGGATTTCCGTCTCGGTCAGATTTTTATTGATCGCGTCCCGCAGCCGCTGCGTACCCGCTTCCGGCGCAAAGGTCAGCCCGCTGCGCCGCAGGACGTTGAGCCGGTTGGCCAGTTCTTCGGAAAAGCCGTCCACCCGCAGAGAGGGCAGCGAAATGTTGGTGTGCTCCTGTTCCGCCCAGCTGAGCAGCTGCTCGAGCAATTCCGGCAGCCGGGTGTAATCGCTTGTCGAAAGCGAGGAGAGCGAAAATTCCTCATACCCGGTGCTGTGGCAGAGCGCACGGCTCTGCGCGTCGATAACGCCGGGAGACTTTTCCCGCACCGGCCGGTAGATGAATCCCGCCTGGCAGAAGCGGCAGCCACGGATGCAGCCGCGGAAAATCTCGCTCATCGCGCGGTCATGCACGATTTCGATAAACGGCACCACAAAGCTGTCCGGATAGTAGGCCTTGTCCATATCCAGCAGGATGCGCTTGCGCACCCGTTGCGGCGCACCGTCCCGCGGCGTCACCGCCGCCACGGTGCCGTCCTCATGGTAGCTGACCGTGTACAGTGAGGGCACGTAAACCCCTTCGATCTTGGCCGCCTCGTGCAGAAACGCCGCCTTGACGTAGCCGCGCTTCCGATGCTCACGATAGAGCGCCATCAGTTCAAGATTAACCTCTTCCCCCTCGCCAAGGGTGAACAGGTCGAAAAAGTCAGCAATCGGCTCCGGATTACACGCGCACGGCCCGCCGCCGACCACCAGCGGAAAGCGCTCGTCGCGGTCGGCCGCCCGTACCGGCAGTCCGGCGAGATCCAGCATGTTCAGGATGGTGGTGTAGCACAATTCATATTGCAGGGTAAACCCCAGAAAATCGAAGGTATCGATCGGATCGCGGCTTTCGAGGCCGAACAGCTTCACGCCGTTTTGCCGCATCAGCGCCTCCATATCGGTGTCCGGCGCAAACACCCGCTCGCACCAAATATCCGGCTGGCTGTTGAACAGACCATAAAGGATCTTCATCCCCAGATGGGACATGCCCACCTCATACAGATCGGGAAAACAGAAAGCGAACCGGATCGCCACCGCGTCCCTGTCCTTGACTACGCTGTTGAGTTCACCGCCCGTATAGCGTCCGGGCTTCTGCACCTGCATAAACAGCTTTTCGACGTCGTCGCGCATATACACATTCCTTTCCGAGAACGGATCAATCACTTTGAATTTTTATTATACTGCATCCGTCCTCATAATGCAACGCGGCACGAATAAAAAAGCGCTGTGGAATGCACAGCAAAAAGGACGGCACCAAAAGGTGCCGTCCCAGACTGACGCGATCGTTGATTTGCGAAAACGCGTGCGGGCCTGGTACCCAGCGAATGGTCTGCCGCCCACCGTTTAATGGTTGCGGCGCCACAGCAGCGCACCCTGCGGCCGACGCACGGTCACCGATCCCGCTTTTGTCTCCTCGATCAGCCCATAGCGGTACAGACAGCTCAGCAGCCGCTCCTCCGCCACCGGATCCATCGCGCACAATGGCAGCCGGCATTCGCCGACTGCAAAGCCCATTGCATTCATCGCCCGCTTAACCGGAATCGGATTAACGTCACTGAACAGGTTCTCAATCAGCTCCAGATACTGCAGCTGCAGGGTATCGCTGCGCTCGTTATCGCCGTCAAAATAGCTCCGGCAGATTTCGTGGGTTTCCTCCGGCACCACGTTTGCCAGCACCGAGATAACCCCCTTGGCACCGAGAGCAAGGGCCGAAGTGATCTGATCGTCGTTGCCGGAATAAACATCCAGCCGATCGCCGCACAGGGACATAATTTTGGCAATCTGCGAAAAGTTCCCGCTGGCCTCCTTTACCCCGACGATATTCGGAATCTCGCTGAGCTTCTGATAGGTCGCCGGCAGAATGTTCACCCCCGTACGGCTGGGGACGTTGTACAGAATAATCGGGAGCGACACCGCCCTGGCTGCCGCTTCAAAATGCAGATACAGCCCCTGCTGTGAGCACTTGTTGTAATAGGGCGTCACCAGGAGCAGTGCATCCGCCCCCAGCTCCTCGGCGCGGCGGGACAGCTCCACCGCATGGGCGGTATTGTTGCTGCCGGTGCCCGCCACCACCGGGATGCGCCCGTGAACACATTCCACCGTATGGCGAATCACCTGCAGGTGTTCTTCATCGGTCAGGGTGGAGGCCTCCCCGGTCGTACCGGTAATCACAATGGCGTCGGTCCTGTTCTGGATCTGGAACTCGATCAGTTCACTGAGCTTTTCATAATTCACCGAGAGGTCAGGATGCATCGGGGTAACCAGTGCCACGCCGGAACCGGTAAACACGGTTGATTTCATGCGATTCTCCTCATTTCTGTATTCTGCTGCATATTTGAAGAAGACGCACTTCTTCATGGCCCTACTATACCACACGGGGAATTAAGATGGTATTAACGTATAAAGGCAGGAATTAAGATTCGCAAAACTCCGGCGGCGGGCAGACTGCGTTTTTTCACCGCACAGCGGCAAAAATCCCCGCAGGTGCAGCCTGCGGGGATTTGGTTACGTATAGTTGAGCGGAAACAGGATTTTGAGCAGCACCCATTCGGCCGCCCGGCGGCCGTCCGCACCATAGTAGACACGCCGACCCGCACCGTCGTAAATTCGGAAGGTCTTTTCCTCATTCACAATACGGAAATGAAGCTGTTCCATTGCCTCATGCAGCGCCAGCTCCCATTCCATGCGGTCGGCAAGTTCTTCTCTCGCCATACCGTCGGCTACCCATTCAAACTCGACCGGCTCAAGCCCCTCCCGCAGAAAAGCAGACCAAAGGGTGATCTTCTGCACAAAGCTGAGTGCAAGCAGACAGTCGCCCGCCGTCGCCTCCGGTGAAAATCCGGCGTAGCAGAAGAAACCCCTGCCGTATCCTTCCAGCAGCAGTCCCTGCCCGCGGACAAAATCCGCCTCCTGCCAGTTCAGCGCCGCGATATGCCGTTCCCAGTCCATTACGCTCAGGAAGTGGACCAGCTCACGTACCGTATCAGAATCGGCGCAGTCGATCTGCAGACAGAGCATGGTCAATGCTTCGGCGCTCTCCCCGGAAATGCTCTCCTGAATCAGCTCCGCGCTGTCCCCTTCGCGGACTGCCGACAGCCGCACCGTCTCCTGATTCGGCGCCGTACCGTAGACGTGAACCGGCCAGGTACAGCCGACATCCGCAAGCGCCAGGCCAAACAGCTCCCAGAAATCATCAATCAGAAACGCCGCGCGGCGGTAAAGTACATACAGGCTTTTCCCCTGACAGGAACCCTGTACGACAGGCTTTTCATCGCCCAACCAGCGGTTGATATCCGCCAGCAGGACGATGAGCTCCCGTCCGGGACGGCTTTTGACGATATTGGC
The DNA here is from genome assembly GCA_905198295.1 of uncultured Oscillospiraceae bacterium. Classification (GTDB taxonomy): domain Bacteria; phylum Bacillota; class Clostridia; order Oscillospirales; family Acutalibacteraceae; genus UMGS1591. The sequence goes on from CAJKBW010000045.1 coordinate 7,738, forward strand.
CGGCCGGGAAACCCGCAGCCGGGCCGCCTCCTTATAGGGATGCAGCATGCCACACCTCCCGCTATTCGGCCGAAATCAGTCCCATCGCCTGCGCGATTTCAACGTTGGTTTCCAGCACGTTGACCTTGTTCTCACCGAAAGCGCCCAGGATCTTACCGCTGGTGTGCCGTTCGATAATCGCCCGTACCTCCTCTTCGCTCAGGCCGGACGCCTCAGCAATGCGGGGCACCTGCACTTCAGCGGAGGCCGGCGAGATGTGCGGATCCAAACCGGAACCGGAAGCAGTCAGCAGATCAGTGGGAATATCCTCCCGTTTGACCTCCGGATTTTTCGCCAGAAACGCTTCGATATCTGCTTCCACCCGTTCGGTCAGCGCTTCGTTGGACGGCGCATAGTTGGCCGAACCGGAGCTCAGTCCGGCGAACCGCGTATCGGTCGCCTCCTCGGGAGTGTCGATATCCTGGTAGAACACCTGATTCCCGTCCTCGTCAAAGGTGTCGTAATGCGCCTTGACGACATTGCCGTCCGCATCCTCTTCATCCACAATGAAGAGGATCTGCTGGCCGGCGTCATCCTCCATCACATAGTGCTGGGTCCCGTCCTTATCTTCAACGTAAACATTGTAATGGTACTGGGACGGACGGCTCCACAGATAGTAATCTTTAGTGAACGACTGACCGACGTTTTTGGCACCGAGCGTCATGTCCCCCACCTCTACAAGGCTACCCTTGGCCTGGCTGGGGAAAATCAGGGCGGACAGCCCGCTGAGCAACGCAGGGAACAGCAGCCCGCAGATGAGCATCAGGACGAGTGTCACCACAACCGCCTGTCTGGCGTTGTGCAGAAGACCTTTTACAGAGGCTTTCATAATGGGTCAATCTCCTTCCTTAAAGACCAAGCCCGATCAGCTGCAGCAGTGGATGAATGAGCAGATCGATCAGCTTGATACCGATAAATGGGGTAATGATACCGCCCAAGCCGAAGATCAGCATATTGCGGGCGAGCGTTTTGCCGGACGACATCGGGCGGTATTTGACGCCCTTCATTGCCAGCGGAATCAGGCACGGGATGATGATCGCGTTGAAGATCAGCGCGGAGAGAATCGCGCTGTACGGCGAAGCCAGATGCATAATGTTCAGCACGCCCAGCTGCGGAATTGCCATCATAAACATGGCCGGGATGATAGCGAAGTATTTCGCAATATCGTTGGCAATCGAGAAGGTGGTCAGGCTTCCGCGGGTGATGAGCAGCTGTTTGCCGATCTCCACCACCTCAAGGATCTTGGTCGGATCGGAATCCAGGTCCACCATATTGGCGGCTTCTTTGGCCGCAGTGGTGCCGCTGTTCATTGCCAGGCCAACGTTGGCCTGCGCCAGCGCAGGCGCGTCATTGGTACCGTCGCCGGTCATGGCCACAATCTTGCCCTCGGCCTGTTCTTTCTTGATCACGTCGATTTTGTCCTCCGGCTTGCACTCCGCGATGAATCCATCCACACCGGCCTCCTTCGCGATGGTCGCAGCGGTCAGCGGATTGTCGCCGGTGCACATGATGGTCTTAATGCCGATGGCACGCAGCCGCTCGAAACGTTCAACCATGCCGGGCTTCACGGTATCTTTCAGATAGATAACGCCGAGAATACGGTCGTTTTCGCAGACCACCAGCGGAGTACCGCCGAGGCCGGCGACCTTATCGACCTGCTCGCGCAGGTCAGCCGGAATTTTGCCGCCGAGCTCCTTGACGTACAGCTCGATAGCTTCCGCCGCGCCCTTGCGGATCTTCGTCCCATCCGGGAGATCGACGCCGCTCATGCGGGTCTGCGCGGTGAATTCGATAAAGTCCGAACCGGCCGTTTCCTCGCTGGTATCGCCCATGCGGCGGGCCAGCTCCAGCGTGGATTTGCCTTCCGGCGTCTCATCGTGCAGACTGGTAAGCGCCGCACAGCGCACAAGCTCGCTGCGGTTTGCGCCGCCAACCGGATAAAAGTCTGCCGCCAGCCGGTTGCCGTAGGTGATGGTACCGGTCTTGTCGAGGATCATGGTGTCTACGTCGCCGCAGGCTTCCACCGCCTTGCCGGACATGGCAATAACGTTGAAGCGGGTAACGCGGTCCATACCGGCGATGCCGATGGCGGACAGCAGGCCGCCGATGGTGGTCGGGATCAGGCAGACCGCCAGGGCAATCAGCGTCGAGGTCTGCAGCTGCACGCCGGAATAGATGCCGATCGGATACAGGGTCACAATCACGATCATAAAAATGATGGTCAGCGATACCAGCAGGGTATTCAGTGCAATTTCGTTCGGGGTCTTTTTGCGGGAAGCGCCCTCGACCAGCGCAATCATGCGGTCCAGAAAGCTGTTGCCCGGATCGGAAGTGATGCGCACCTTCAGCCAGTCGGATACAACGGTGGTGCCGCCGGTGACCGAGCAGAAGTCGCCGCCCGATTCACGAACCACCGGTGCGGATTCACCGGTGATGGCGGATTCATCCACCGAAGCGATGCCCTCAATAACCTCGCCGTCACCAGGAATGATCTCCCCCGCGGACACGATCACGACGTCGCCCTTTTTCAGTTCACTCGAAAGGATTTCCTTTTCGGAGCCGTCCTCCTGCAGCAGACGCGCTTTGGTGTCTTTCTGGGTTTTCTTCAGGCTGGCCGCCTGCGCTTTGCCGCGGCCTTCAGCGACCGACTCGGCAAAGTTGGCAAACAGCACCGTGATAAACAGAATCACGCACACGATGATGTTGTAGGTCCGCAGGTTGCTCGCCGCGGCATCGCCAAACAGGGTCGGGAAAATGGAGAGGATCAGGGTAATGACAAACTCGACCTCTACCACGAACATCACCGGGTTTTTCATCATATACCGGGGATTCAATTTTACAAAGGAGCCGATGACCGCCTGACGGAAAATCTCCGGCGTAATCAGCTTCTGATTGCGTTTTTTACTCATTTCCTTGGTTCCTCCTTACGCCCAGAGGGTGAGATGCTCTGCAATCGGTCCGAGAGCCAGCACCGGGAAGAAGGTCAGCGCCGCAAAAATGTACACGACAAAGACGAGGATCACGGCAAACGACGCGGTATCGGTATGCAGGGTGCCCACCGAATCATTGACAAAACGCTTCTTCATCAGCGAACCGGCGATCGCCAGCTGGATGACAATGGACAGATACCGTCCAAAGAACATCGCAAGACCGGTTGTGACGTTCCAGAACAGCGTATTGTCGGCCAGCCCCTCGAAGCCGGAACCGTTGTTGGCGGCAGACGAGGAATACTCATACAGCACCTGCGACAACCCGTGGAAACCGGGATTGGTAATACCTTCGAGGCCCGCCTGCGTAGCCACAGCAATAGCGGAGAAGGTCAGAATCAGGAACGGATGAATGATGATGCACAGTGCGGTGAGCTTCATCTCCCGCCCTTCGATCTTCTTGCCGAGATATTCCGGCGTACGCCCGATCATCAGGCCGCAGATAAACACCGCCAGAATGGCGTACATGATCATGTTCATCAGACCGACGCCCTTGCCGCCGAACACGACGTTGAGCATCATGTGCAGCAGCGGGATCATGCCGCCGAGCGGGGTCAGGGTGTCGTGCATATTGTTGACCGTACCGGTAGTGAACGAGGTGGTGGTGGTGGTGAACATGGCGGACTGCGCAATGCCGAAGCGTACCTCCTTGCCCTCCATGCTGCCCATCGACTGACTAAGCCCAATTTCTTCAAGCGCGGGATTGCCCTGCGTCTCTGCCCAATAGCAGACACCCAGGCCGATGAGGAAGATAATACCCATCGCTGCAAAGATGGTGCGGCCCTCGCGGCCGTACATCCACACGGTAAGGCTCTTGCGGATGCCGCTCTTGCCGGCAAGCTCCGCTTCCTCATCCTTGTGCATGTCGCGTTTGCGGTCGCGCACCATTTTGCCGAAGGTGATCACGCACGCGCCCGGCAGCAGCATCATCGAATACAGCTCGATGAGGTTGGAAAGGATGGTCGGGTTTTCAATCGGGGTGGACGAGTTCGCGCCAAGGAAGCCGCCGCCGTTGGTACCGAGGTGCTTGATGATCTCAAGCGCCGCTACCGGGCCCATCGCGATGATCTGCTTGGCACCCTCGAGCGTATCCACGACCACATTCCCGGTGAAGTTCTGGGGCACCCCCTGCCACACCAGCAGCATGCCGCCAACAAGCGAAAATGGGAGCAGCACACGGGTGGTGATGCGCACCAGATCGACAAAGAAGTTGCCCACATTATCCTTGGATTTGCCGGCCAGCCCGCGGATGAACGCGATGCATGCGGCATAGCCGCTGGCCGCCGAGACGAACATCATAAAGGTGATGACCAGCATCTGGGAGAGATAGGAAAGTCCAGACTCGCCAGAATAGTGCTGAAGGTTAGTGTTGGTCATGAAACTGATAATCGTATTGAAGGACAGGGATTCCTCCATGTTCCCGATCCCGTTTGGGTTCAGAAAACCGATGCTCTGAATCCGCAGAATGATGTAACCGACTAAAATCATCACGGCGTTGGTGCCCAGAAGGGCCAGCGCGTATGTTTTCCAGTTCATGCCCTTGTCCGATTTGATCCCGCTGACCTTGTAGATCACGTTGTCCACGCGGTTGAAAACCGGATCGGCAAAAGTACGTTTTCCAGCGGCAATATGGTAGACATAAACACCCACCGGCACGACCATTATCAGGTACAGGATAATGGTCAGAATAAGCTGCACCATAGCCAAATTTCCCCCTACATCAGAATTTCTCCGGGTGTACCAGCGCGTAGACCAGGTAGACACCCATCAGCAGAACAACAGCGCCCAGAATAAGCATCGTGCTTCCTCCTTTATTCCTGTGAATCCACCTGCTTGCGGCACCAGTACACCAACAAGCCCACAAGCCCAACGCTGACAGCCAGGATACCCAGCATCAGTAAATCCATCATTGTCTTTCTCCTCCTTGTTCTGTAAAATCCTTACTCATTGTAGCAAGTTTGCCATGAAAGTGCTCTTAGGCTTTTGGCGATGGCGTTAAAATTGTATTAACGTTGTTAAGACGAAGTGAAAAAGAGCCGGCCCGCGGTTTTCACCGTGGGCCGGCTCTTTTCTGCCGTAAACCCTTTACTGCTTGATCATGCGATAGCCGACGCCGATATGCGTCTGGATATACTGCGGTGAGGAGGAATCCTGCTCGATCTTTTTGCGCAACGTTGCCATAAAGACCCGCAGTGACGGAATATCCGATTCCAGCTCGCTGCCCCACACCTCCCGAAGGATGAAATTGTGGGTGAGCACCTTCCCCGTATTCTGTGCCAGCAGGCACAGCAGCTTGTATTCGATCGGGGTGAGGTGGATTTCGGTGTCACCGATGTATACACAGCCGGCGGCATAGTCAATTTTCAGCCGGCCGTTGACATAAACACTGCTCTCCTCCCCCGCAGCGCCCTCCGTCTGGCTGCGGCGCAGCGCCACACGCAGCCGGGCGAGAAACTCATCAATGCTGAACGGCTTGGTCAGATAGTCGTCGGCGCCGGCGTCGAGTGCATCCACCTTATCGCGGTCCTCGGTGCGCGCGCTGACCACGATGATCGGCATGCGGCTCCAGCCGCGGACTTTTTTGATAATCTCCACCCCTTCCATATCCGGCAGGCCGAGATCCAGGATAATGACGTCCGGATTGTAGGAAACCGCCTCCATCAGCGCGCTCGAACCGGTCTGCGCTGTGTGGTACTGATATTCCTGCGTATCCAGCGTGGTGCGGATCAGATTGCTGATCGCGGGATCGTCCTCCACCACAAGAATTTTCGGTTTATACATCGGGCAGATTCACCTCTTCCAATGGTAATGTGAACGTAAAGATGGCGCCGTGAGGATAATTGTCCGCCACCGCGATGGTGCCGCCGTGCGCGGTGATGATCAAGCGGCACAGGTTCAGCCCCAGGCCGAGCCCGCGCCGGTTGTCCGCCTTGCCCTGACTGACGGTGTAAAACATATCGAACAGATGCACCTTGGCCTCATCCGGTATGCCCGGCCCGTCGTCGGCAATGCTGACAGCAACCATATTATCCTGCTTCTGCGCGCGCAGCACAATATGGGAGCCTTCCGGCGTGTATTTGACCGCGTTGTTGACGATGTTGATGATCACCTGTATGATCAGGCGGACATCCATTTTCGCCATCAACAGGTCGTCGGGCAGCTCCACGGCGATGTAATGTTCCTTCGCCTGCCGGTCCAGATGGGAAAGCGCCTCCCGGAATACGTCGTCGAGCAGCTGAGCATTCATCTTCAGCTGCATGGTTCCGTTTTCGATGCGGGTGATGGACAACAGATTTTCGGTCAGGTTGACCAGCCACATCGAATCGTCGTAGATCGCGCGGTACAACTCCTGCTTTTTCTCTTCTTCGAGCACAATGCTCTTTTCCATCAGCACGCCAGCGTTGCCGCTGATGCTCGTCAGCGGGGTACGCAGGTCGTGGGAAATGGCGCGCAGCAGGTTGGAGCGCAGCCGCTCCTGCTGGGTTTCCATTTCAATGGCCACCTTTTCCGCGCGCAGCCGCCGCCTTTCCAGAATCAGCCCGCATTCATTGAGAATGGCGATCATCAGGTTTTTCTCAAAAACCTCCAGCGCGGGGTAATACTTAGCCGGGATGCCCACAATTCCCATCACCCCCTGTATGCCGCGTACCGCCAGATAAAGGTTCTGTGCGTGGGCAAGCGTATCGGTGGTGGCTCCTGCCCGCTTATTGTTTTTGACCACCCAGTCGGCGACGCCGCGTTCTTCGTTGGTCATGGAGGCGAGGATATCCTTTGCCTGCTCAGGCGGTGTCACACCGAACGACAGCTCTCCCTTCCCTTTGGCGAGCGCATACAGGATCGGGCGTTCGAGCAGCCGACTGAGCTGCTGTGCAGCAAGCGCCAGAATCTCCTGCTCGTCTCGACCCTGCTGCAGCTTCTGACTGCTGTTCATCAGCAGCTCGGTGTAATAGGCTTTCTGCGCCGACTGCCGGGCCTGTTTTTTCACCCGTGTAGCGAGGGTGCTGGCAATCACGCTTGCTGCGAGCATAATCAGGAAGGTGACCGGATAATCGGGATCAACCGCCTGCAGGGTGAAGCGCGGGACTGTAAAGAAAAAGTTGAACGCCAGCACGCTCAACAGCGAGGCGAAAGCCCCGTATAGATGTCCCCGCGTCCAGATGGCGGTCACCAGAACGCCGAGGATATAAATCATAATGATGTTGGCATCCCGCAGCCCGGCGACAAAAAAGGCGTAACCCATCAGCGTGGCCAGCACAGTCACCATCAGGGTTTTCCCCAAATCTTTCCAGCTGAACCAGGGCTCCTCACTGTGCGGGATAGCCAGCCGCCGCTTATACAGCGGCTGGCTATCAGGGATGATGTAGATATCCATACTGCCGGCCAGCTCGGTAAGCCGGTCGGCCAGACTTTTGTGCCCCAAAAACGGGTTGTGGCGATGGTTGGTACGTCCCAGCACAATCTTGGTCACCCCGCTGATCCGGGCGTATTCGGCAATCTGCACCGCCGGATCCTCACCGTAAACCGTGGAAATCTGCGCGCCCATCTGCTCGGCAAGCCGGAGGTTGTCCCGCAATCGTTTTAGGTTTTCGCCCTTGAGCTCCTTAGTCTGCGGCGTCTCGACAAAAAGCGCCGTAAAACCGCTGTGGAAGGCCTCTGCCATGCGGGCGGCCGTGCGGATCACCTTGGCGTTGGACGGCGCACTGGACAGACAGATGAGGATATGCTCTCCCGCTCGGGCCGCCGCTTCGTTTCCTTTTTTCTGTGCCGATCGACTGAGCCGGTCGGCCGTGCGCCGCAGGGCAATTTCCCGCAGTGCCGCCAGATTTTCCAGCGAAAAGAAATGGTCGAGCGCCCGCTGTGCCTGTCCCTCGCGGTATACCTTGCCGGTTTGCAGCCGGTTGATCAGGTCGGCAGGCTCGATATCCACCAGTTCCACCTGATCGGCGGAATCAAAGACCCGGTCCGGCACCCGCTCGCTCACCGCCACCTTGGTGATCGAGGCCACCAGATCGTTGAGTGACTCGAGATGCTGAACGTTAACGGTGGTGTATACGTTGATGCCCGCGCGCAGCAGCTCCTCAATATCCTGATAGCGCTTGGCATGACGGCAGCCGGCCGCATTGCTGTGCGCCAGCTCGTCCACCAGAATCAGCTCCGGCCGGCGGGTCAGCGCTGCATCCAGATCAAATTCCTTCAGGGTGACGCCCTTGTATTCCACCTCCCGGCATGGCAGCTGCTCGAGTCCGTCGAGCAGCGCGAGCGTGTCCGGACGGATATGGCGCTCCACATAGCCGACCACCACATCCACACCGTTCCGCTTGGCCTGATGCGCCGCCTCCAGCATGGTATAGGTCTTTCCCACCCCGGCAGCGTACCCGAAAAAGATTTTCAGCTTACCGCAGCGCTCCTGCTCCTGCTGCTTGTGCAGGGTGTGCAGCAGATTCTGCGGATCCGGCCGTTGTTCTCCGGCGGTCATTTCCCTCACCTCAAATCCCATCATGCAAACAGCAGTGAATTCTCTCAACAGCAATATTATAGCAGAAAACAGCTTTCCGTTGTGTAAAAAACACCGCTCATACATTAAGATTGCATAAAGATTCCTAGTTAGCTTTCCCCATGAATACTGTCTTAACATCATTCTAATACCGCTTGGTAAACCCTAATCCCCTTTTTGCCCTCTGCCTGCTATACTGAAAGCAGAAAGGGAACCACTGGACAGGAGGCAAGGCATCATGACCCATACACTGGTACATTCTCCATATATTGTAAAGCAGCATCTGACGCACCGCACGCAGGCCGGGAGTCGCCGCAGTCTGACTGCGTGGATGGCGAAGCACCGCCTGCTGACCGGGCTGTTCTGCTTTTTCGGCGCGCCCATACTGGTTATGCTCGCTGTCTTCGCCGCTACAGGCATCGCCGGCGTGCTGACCCAAGCATTTATACCCGGATGATTTTGGACAGCACGTACGTGTGGATATAGATGAACAGAGGAGGCCAGCCCGTAGGGGTTGGCCTCCTCTGTTTTTTAACAAAGCGGGCCTCCCAGAGGAAGTCCCGTTTTGCCGATAAACCGTTTATCGGGTTTTGCCCGCCAGTTTGACCGAACCGGTCAGACTCCCCGCGCCGAGCAGCAGGAGAAGCATGCCCATGCCCAGCCCGCTGCCGACGCCGGTCTCCGGAATATCCGGCTCTGCCGGCTTTTCTTCCAGCGCAGAAACTGCCTTTGCAATGGCATCCGCCAGCGCATCTACCCTATCCTGCTCTGCCTCGCTCAAACCGCGGTCAACCTGTTCAATCAGCGCCTGAAGCGCCGCGACGGATTCTTCGGTGTAGAGGGAGAGATCGTCCGGGATCGTTTCAAGCACCTTGTCGAGGGCGGCATAATCCGCGGGGATGTTGTAAATATCCCCGGCGAAAGTGGGATGATCGATCCCCCAGACCCAGTTTACCCCTTCCTGCGCATTTGCCTGAAGCTCGGCCAGAACAGCAGCATCTCCAAAATCGTTTGTGGCGGTTCCCGCAGGATTGCCGCTTTCCTCGTTATAAATACTGGCGATATAGGTATCGTCATCCGGCCAAACACAGTTGGTGACGTCGGTATCCACCACATAACCGATCCAGCAGGTGTTTCCTTCTTCCGTCGGATCCACGCCGATGTCCGTCGTCGCTACCATACAATTGTCCACGACAGCCCCCTCTGCATAACCGACAATGCCGCCTACCGGAGCCTGAATGGCATTGACGACGATTTTCCCGTCATACCAGCAGTCGGTAATCGTCGCTGTTCCGGTATAAGAGGCGCCGAGAATGCCGCCGAGGGAATCCCAGTACACCATACCGTCGTCATAATAATCGCCGGAATTGGTGTAATTGCCGGTTATCACCGCTTGAGAATAGCTCGCCTGGATCGCGATATCGCCGTTGGCAAAGCCGACCAGTCCGCCGATGTATTTTTCTATATACGATCCACCGGTAATGCTGCCGGTCGAATAGCAGCCGCTCATCGTCGAATTGGTAAACCAGTCCACAATAATGCCCATGCCATAGGTGCTGACATCCTTTTCGGAAATCAGAATATCCGCATCACGCACACCGAGATTCCGGATAGTCCCCTCATACACAGCGCCGAACAACCCGTGTCGGATGGTATTGTGTGCGGTTTTGTCGGGATCATCGCTGCGGTAATCTTCATGGGAATACAGCCCGTTAATCACATGTCCCTGTCCATCAAATGTGCCGCCGAACGCATAGGCGGGTGTATTGGCGCCGCTGCCGATGGAAATCCATTCGTGCCCGGACAGATCAAGATCATTGTCAAGCAGAATGGTGGTGTCGGTAAACCGCACATCCTCGTTTACCAGCCGCGCCAGACCAGCCAACTGCTCCGCTGTGATAAGGGTGTAGCTCTCCTTTGCATCATCCGGGTCATACCATCCGGTATCCGCTGTCCCGTCCCAGATGTCTGCTGCACCCGTTTCTTCGGCCGCAAAAGCCGTCATCGGCAGTACCGCCGCAGCCATAACCGCCGCCAGCATACATGTCAGCCGCTTTAGAGATCTTCCTTTGCTCATTTTTCAACAGTCCTTTCCGGTTTACAAAGGTGTGCTTTTCTAAACAGGAAAATCCGGCGGCAAAAAACCAGAATATATTTCCAAAGGAACTTGAATCCTTCCGGTAATGCGGATATAATATAGGCAATGCGATGGTGTGCTGTACGGTCTGAAAAAGCACACCTTTACGGATTGACGCTGTGAATGCCGCCGCTTCGTCCAGTATGCTGCCGGCCGGAGCGTTTCTTTTTTCCTCTCACCTATACCCTGCTCCTTGCGGCAAACCTCAGGCTGTGGTACGATAAAAGAAAAAGGACGGTGATCGCTATGCCTGTGACCGGGAACCTCCGGCTGATCCGGATACGGGAGCACCCGGAATGGGTCGAACGGGCGGCGGACTGGTTCAGTGAAAAATGGCCGGTGCCGCGCGAAGCCTATCGCGACAGCCAGCTCGCCTGTACGCGGCAGAAAATCGGCATTCCCCAGTGGTATATCGTAACCGATGTGCGGCAGCGGATACTCGCCGGCACCGGCGTCATCGACAACGACTATCATGACCGAAAAGATCTGACTCCCAACCTCTGTGCGCTGTATGTGGAGGAATCCTGCCGTCTGCAGGGGATCGCCCGAACGCTGCTGGATGTCGTTCGGGCAGACATGCGGGAGCTGGGCTTTTCCACCCTGTACCTGCTCACCGATCACACGCAGTTTTATGAGAAATGCGGCTGGTCCTTTTATACGATGGTACAGGGCGATAACGGCAGCCCGGAACGGCTGTACCGGACAAACAGCTGAATATGGCTATTCTCTAAAACAGCAGGGCCGGCGGAAGATTACCGCCGGCCCTGCTGTTTTCGGTTTACTGGATACCCTCGATGTGCGGCAGCAGGTCAAAGCCCTTCTGCAGGTCTTCATCGCTCGGGATATAGTCGTTCATCCGTCCCTCGAGGAAAGAGGTGTATGCGTTCATATCGAAATACCCGGTACCGGTCAGCCCAAACAGGATGGTTTTCGCCTCGCCGGATTCGCGGCATTTGATTGCCTCATCGATCGCGGCACGGATCGCGTGAGAGGATTCCGGCGCGGGCAGGATGGTTTCGTGCTTGGCGAACAGCACCGCCGCCTCAAACACCTTCGTCTGCTCGACCGCCACAGCGCGCATATAGCCGTCGTGATATAGTTTGGAAAGGATCGGGCTCATGCCGTGATAACGCAGACCGCCCGCATGGTTGGCTGACGGGATGAATTCGCTGCCGAGGGTGTACATCCGCGCAAGCGGCGTCACATGGCCGGTGTCGCAGAAGTCGTAGGCATACCGGCCGCGGGTCAGTGACGGGCAGGAGGCCGGCTCGACCGCGATAAACTCGGTTTGCGGGCGGCTGCCATCCAGCTTATCCTTCATGAAAGCGCCCATCAGTCCGCCAAGGTTAGAACCGCCGCCGGCGCAGCCGATGACGATATCCGGGTACTCGCCGATCTTTTCCATCGCAGCCTTGGATTCCAATCCGATCACCGACTGATGCAGCAGCACCTGATTGAGCACCGAGCCAAGGACATAGCGGCAGTCCGGGGTGTGGGTCGCCTTTTCGATCGCTTCAGAAATCGCGCAGCCGAGAGAACCGCCGGTGCCCGGATGCGCCTTCAGGATCGCCCGGCCGACTTCGGTGGTTTCCGAGGGGCTGGGGATAATATCGGCGCCGAACGTCTCGATAACCGCCTTGCGGAACGGCTTCTGCTCGTAGCTGACCTTGACCATGTAAACGGTCAGGTCCAGTCCGTAATGCGCACAGGCCATCGACAGCGCCGTACCCCACTGTCCTGCGCCGGTTTCGGTGGTCAGCGCCTTGAGTTCCTGCTTTTTCGCATAATATACCTGCGCCGCCGCGGAATTGAGCTTGTGGCTGCCGGAAGTGTTGTTGCCCTCAAATTTGTAGTAGATTTTCGCCGGCGTATCCAGCGCCTTTTCGAGATTGTACGCCCGGATAAGCGGCGACGGGCGGAAAATGCGGTAAAAATTCTGTACCTCTTCCGGAATGTCGATATAGCGGTCAGCCGCGTTGAGTTCCTGATCACACAGTTCCTCACAGAAGACCGGCAGCAGATCGTCCCGGCCGACCGGCTGATGGGTGCCCGGATGCAAGTAGGGATCGGGCTGCTCCTTCATATCCGCCCGCAGGTTGTACCACTGCTTCGGCATCTCCTCTTCGGTAAGATACACACGATACGGGATCTTGCTCATTTTTCTTCATCCTTTCTGTGATGCGTGCGGCTCAGTTGCCGCATTCCACGCTGATTTCGTTGAACAGCCTGAGCAGGTCGTCAAGCTGCGTGTCCGCTTTTTCTTCGCCGCGCACATCCAGCACGGCATGGCCCTCGTGCATCATCACCAGCCGGCTGCCATATTCCAGCGCAAACCGCAGGTTGTGGGTGACCATCAGCGCGGTCACCTTTTTCTCGCGGACCAGCCGGTCGGTCAGCTCCATGATTGTGCGGGAGGACTTGGGATCAAGCGCAGCGGTGTGCTCGTCGAGGATCAGCAGGTCGATATCGGTCATATTCGCGATCACCAGCGCGAGCGCCTGCCGCTGGCCGCCGGAAAGCGAGCCGACCGGCACATGCATCCGGTTTTCCAGACCCATGTTGCAGAACTCCAGTAGCTCCCGGTAATACTCGATCCGTTTTTTGTTCAGCGAGCGCGCCAGGCCGTAGCCGTGCTGCTTGTGGTCGGCCAGCGCCATGTTTTCCAGAATGGTCAGATCCGGACAGGAACCCTTGGCCGGATCCTGAAAGACGCGCCCGATGAACGCTGCGCGTTTGTATTCCTTCATGCGGGTGATATCCCTGTCCCGGAAAAAGATCCGTCCGCCTTCCACCGGCAGGGTGCCGCAGATGATGTTCAGCAGGGTGGTCTTGCCGGAACCGTTCGAGCCGACGATAGAGACAAATTCCCCCGCCTGCACCTCGAACGAAAAGCGATCGAACAGGGTGGTTTCGTCCGGGGTGCCGATGTTGAATTTCTTGACGATATCCTCACACTTAACCACGGGACGGCCTCCTCCCCTTTTCCATCACATTGCTGAACACCAGCGCCAGCACACACAGCACCGCCATAATCAGCTTGAGCCAGTCGCTCAGCTCGAACGCGTCGGCCACCGTCAGGCAAGCCTTATAGATGATCGCCCCGACGATCACCTTGGTGGTCGCCTTCATGAAGCGAACCTTCTGGAGCAGGCTGATGCCGATGATCACCGACGCCAGGCCGATGACCACCATACCGGGCCCGATCTGCAGGCTGGCGGTCTGGGTATTCTGTGCGATCGCCGCGCCGGCTACCGCCGCAAAGCCGTTGCCCAGCGCAAGGCCGATGATCTTGGAGGTGCCGGGGTTGCGGGCGAGCATGGTGACAAACTGCTCGTTGCTGCCGGTCGCCCGCAGCAGCATGCCGGACCGGGTGGAAAAATACCAGTCGAGCAGCAGCTTGGACACCACCGAAAGCACAATCACCAGGATCAGCGCCCGCAGCGCATAGCCGCCGATGTATTTGGGCAGCACCGACACCGGAAGGGTGTTGAAGATGGTCGGCTCGTTGAACAGCGACGCGGTGGAACCGCCGTCGGTGCCTGCCTTCATGATCACGAGGTTGACCGACAGCAGCGCGGTCATCACCAGAATCCCGCACAGCAGCGGACGGATCTTCAGCTTTACGTGCAGCAGGCCGGTCACGCAGCCCGCCGCCGCCCCGACCACAAACGCGGCGAGGGTTGCCAGCCAGGGGTTGAGCCCCCGCAGCATCAGCACTGCGGCGACCGTCGCCCCGAGCGGCACCGTACCGTCCACCGACAGGTCTGGGAAATCCAGAATGCTGTAGGTGATGTATACGCCGAGCGCCAGCACGGCGTACAAAAAGCCTTCGGTCAGGCTGTTGACGACCAACCCCAGGAATTCATTCATGCAAGCACATCCCTTAAGAAATCTCTGCTCAAATTATTTCGCCGCGGTATCCTGCGCCGACTGATAGGCCTCCGGAATGCTCAGCCCCAGCTGCGCCGCCACCTCACTGTTGTAGACCGGGAAGCTGTCCTCGATGAGCAGCACCGCGGTGTCCTCGGCCTTTTCGCCGCCGAGCACCCGGCCGGCCAGCTCACCGGTTGCCTTGCCGAGCGCCACATAGTCGAGGCTCTCGCTCGCCAGGCAGCCCTTGACCACCTGCTCGATTTCGGAACCGTACACCGGGATTTTCGCAGCGTTGGCCCGCTCGAGCACCACCGACAGGTTGTCAACCACCAGATTGTCGGTGAAATTGTTGATGCAGTCGACCTCGTTGACCAGCGACGCAGCCGCAATCGGGATATCGCCGGCGTTCTGTACGCCCTTGGAAACGATCTCAAAGCCGTACTGCCCTGCCAGCCCCTCGAGTGTTTTCAGGTTGGAGAGCGAATTGGCCTCCGCCGTGTTGTACAGCACGCCGATCTTCTTCGCGTCCGGCTGGAACGCCCGAATCATCTTCAGTTGTCCGTCGAGGTTGAGCCGGTCGGAGCTGCCGGTGCAGTTGTTCCCGGATTTGTCCAGGGAGTTAACCAGCTTGATGGAAACCGGATCGTTGACCGCGCAGAAAATGGTGGGAATCCGGCCGTCCGCCGCCGAATAGGCCGCGGTTGCCGCCGGGGTGGCGATGCCGATGAGCATGTCGCAGCCGGCCGCCATGTTGCCGGCGAGCTGGTTGGCAGAAGCGACGTCGCCCTGCGCATTTTTGAATTCGATGGTGCAGGTTTCGCCGTCCTTGTAGCCGGCAGCCTCCAATCCCTGAAGCAGTCCTTCGTAGCAGTTGTCCAGCGAGGAGTGCACGGCGTACTGCAGGATGCCGATCTTCGGCAGGTTCTTATCCGTTCCGCTGCCGTCCTCCCCCTGACTGCACGCCGCAAAGGACAGGCACATCGCCGCAGCCAGCAGCGCGGCGCCAAATTTTTTAACGGTATATTTCATTTTTGTTACCCACTTTCTCCATAATCATCTGGTTTTCAGCATGTACATTTTGGCCTTACCGACGCCATCGCCATCGTTTCTGTCTCATCATAGACCCTCCGTAAGAACAAATAAAAAAAGCTTCTGTCCCAAACAACTTGGGACAGAAGCCTGACTTCTGCGGTACCACCCGGATTCATCCGCTCTTCACGGATGCACTCGTTCTGCGCACACAGTATGCGCACTCCCTGGATAACGGGTGGAGTTCCCGTCGCCCCTACTCTCCCGGAAGGGATTTCGGCTTGCCCTCGTAAGTCCATTCAGCAAGGCTGCCGCTGCTGCAATCTCACCACCTGCAGCTCTCTGCAAACGCCTGAGTCCCTGCTTACTACTCTCACTCAAAGGTTTTGTGTTTTGTTTTCTCTATCATATGCCGCTTTTTTCAATTTGTCAACCCTTTTTTTCTTGCCGTCAATATTTTGTCAGCAGCTGCTCAAAAATTTTCACATGCTGTTCCTCGTCCTCGATGATCCGGCCGAGCATCGCGACGATGTTGTCGTCGCGGATGGTCTGCGCCTGATAGCGGTATTTGCGGATCGCGGCAAGCTCTCCCTGCAAAGCCGTGCGCAGCAGCGGGCGCAGCTCGCGGCAGTAGTCCACATAGCACGGCGACCAGTACCGCGTCTGCCCCTGCCGGAACTCCCACAGCCGTGCATCGGCGCCGAGCAGACCGGCCAGCTCTCCGAAAATCTCCATATGGTGCATCTCTACCATACTAATGCGGTGAAAAGCATCGGATACCTCCGCATAATCCGGCCGGGTGACCAGATGATTGTAAAAATACGACGCCACCGCCGTCATTTCGGAGTTAATCCCGCCCATATTGCTGAGCATCTCCCGCGCATACGCCGCGTTTTTCCCCTGTACGGCCACCGGCGGATACGCTTTTTCCGACTGGTATTGCATAAACCATCCTCCTGTATATTTTTTTGCCCGATAAAAAGTCCCGACGTGCCTCATGCACATCGGGACGCCGTTTATCCCTTCCGCTGCCCCCTCTGCGGAGCCGCCTTCAGCAAAATCAGCAGGAATAAATACACGCATACCGCCAGCAACGAAAAGTTGTAGCCGCTGCCGAGCATCACCATCCAGCCGGCCACCCCCAGCGGGAACAGCACCAGCACAGAAACCGCCATTACCGCGCGGCTGGCGGTACGTTCGCCTGCGAACAGCGCTAAA
>CAJKBW010000046.1 GCA_905198295.1 uncultured Oscillospiraceae bacterium
AGTAATGGAATACGGTGTTATGAGTATGCCTGCCCTTGTAGTCAATGAGAAAGTTGTATCAATGGGCAAAGTGTTAAAAACAAATGAAGTTATGGCTTTATTGCGAAAGTTAGAACGTAAAGAATGAAAAAGATCGTAAAATGTCACATACCGTAACAAGCCGGGAAACTGTATTGACAGTTTCCAAAGATAAAAAAGGTGTAGCACCTAAAGGGTGCTACACCTTTTTAACTGATGGAAAATTTCCTTATTTGGCGTTGCCAAATAGCCGCCCGCTTTCTTGCCTGTTATACCCGCTGCAGGACCTTGGTGATCTCCCCAACATACATCCGGTGTACATCGCCATCCTTATAGTTGGCCATCAGTGCAGGATCCAGCAGACGATCGGTGTCGAGATCCTGCGTATACAGCTTGCGGCACACCAGGACCAGCTCTGCCTCAGCGAAATACGGCGCCGGCGCGTCGAACACCGGCGTCAGTCCGGTTTCCGCCACCTTGTCGATATCCCGGCCAGACTTGCTGCCGCACAGCTGCAGCGCACGGCGGCAGTCCGCCCCGAAAAAGGAAAGCGTATAATACTTTTCCTGCTCCATAAATGTGTAGGTATAGCGCGACGGCCGCACAAAGGAAAAGGTAACATTGGCATTCCACAACACCCCAACGCCGCCCCAGCTGGCGGTCATGGTATTAAACTTCTCCGGCTTGCCGGCCGTAATCAACATCCATTCCCGCCCAATGCGGCGAAACATGTTGTCCTGCAGTTCCAGCGGATCCAGCTCCACAAACTTCGGCATATTGTCATCCCTCTTTCTCAAATTCACTCCGATTGAAATCACAGCAGCAAACAATATATAGTATAGCATACTTTATCTTTTGTCAGAACCCCCTATCCGTTTTTTCTTTCCAACACCTTCCAAAATCCTGTCTTTTTTTGTACAATCCATGTCTATAATCATCTTTCATGTGTCATGGAGAGCCGATAAAATGGAAGTACAGCAAATACCGTTCATAGAAATAAAGGAGGACGAATCATGAAAAAGGCTTGGAAGAAACTGCTGGCCTGGGTATTGCCCTGCACGCTGCTGATCACCGGCACGGGATTTCCTTCGGCTGTCGCCGACGACGCCGGGGAGGTGTCCCGCAAAGTGATATTGTCCACCGATTTTGAGGATGAAACTGCCGATCCGTGGCAGGCCGGACTGGACGGGGTCTATGCCGCCTATTCTTTTACCGATCAGGCCAAAAACGGCCAGAAAGCGCTGAAGGCCGAGCGCAAGTCGGGTCAATTGGTCAACCGGTCCCAGGCACAGCTGCTGTGTGAAAACGGACAATTCGAAGAAGGACGCTTTTATGATTTTTCGTTCTGGATCAAAACGGACACCGCATCCACGGTGACCGCAGCGGTTATTTTGCAGTTATCCAATGGTTCAGATAAAACCATTACGCTGGTCAACGGCGAAGAAACCGGTACGGCGTGGCGTGAGATGGCCTGCGGCTTCGAGGCCTCCGTCACGGCCGATGGGGCGCTTGCCTGCCGTTGGAAGCGGCCGGATACAGGCATCCTGACGCAGAACCTGTCCACAGCGCTTCCGGCCGGCACCACAGTAACCGGCATTTGGCTGCTGATATACAGCGACTGTCAGACGATGTATCTGGACGATATTCTGGTGGATACCGCCGCACGGAGCACCGATCTTGCCACCGTATCCAAAACCATTCTGCACTCGGATTTTGAAACCGATGCCACCGGTCCCTGGAAAGCCGGGCTGGACAACAGCTATGCCACCTTTCGGCCAACCTCCGACGCCGCCGTCGGAAGCGGTGCGCTCAAATCGGTGCGCAACGGCGGTCAGACCAATAACCGCATCCAGACCATGTTTGAAGCCGGCAGCCGTCCCGGTCAGCTGGAAAACGGCAAATGGACCAACATCGATTACTGGATGAAAGGCGACAACGGCGGAAAAGTCGATACCGTCGCTGCCATCTATCTCTCGGACGGAACGGATAAAACAGTTTTGCTGGCGAGTGAAACACTCCGCGATACCTGGCAGAAATTTCATGCCAGTCTGGAGGTTACTCTCAACGCGGACGGCGCACTTTATGCGCGCTGGCAGCGGCCGGATACCGGCCTCCTGTCTCAGCAGCTCGCTTCTCTCCCCGCCGGGACTACCATTACCGGAATTTATCTGATCTTTTACGGGCCGGTACAAACGCTGTACATGGACGACATTCATCTGTATACCGAGGAACAGGTCACCCTGGCCGCTAAAGCCGTTATGGAACAGATTGACGCCATCGGTACGATTACACCGAACAGCGACACCGAAATCACCGCCGCGGAGGAAGCCTATGAGGCGCTGAGCGAAACAGACAAAAAGATGGTGGTCAATGTGCATAAACTAACCGCTGCCCGCCGCACCTGGAGACTGCTGAACGGTATGCCGGCGGTGGATTTTGACGAGGAAAATATCCTCTTTTCTTTCGGCGCCGTCTCTGACACGCACAACAATAACGCCAATGTACCGCGTGCGCTTCGTATCCTTGCCGAGCACGCGACCGGTGGTCTGGACGCCATCGTCTCTGCGGGCGATCTGACCGAAGGGGTGGTATATGCCCACACCACCCACGAAATTCCGCAGGTACGCGACACCTTCCTGGAAAACGTTGATGATGCTGTGGATATCTTTTTCTGTTTGGGCAACCACGACAGCAGCGCGGGGTCCGGCGCCGCCTTGTTCTATGATACCCTGGGCGAACGGTTTTACCGGGCGGATCTCGACAAAAATCTGGCCCGCACCACCGGCAACCGGCACGCCGTTCTCGGCGGTTATCATTTCCTCGCTGTAGAAGCCAACTACCAGACCGAGGATTATGACGCCGCCACACTGGATTGGGTCGAGCAGGCCCTGCAGTCGGTGGTGTCCGCCCCAGACTATGACGGTCGGCAAATTTTTGTCCTCACTCACTTTGCTCCCAACGATACCGTCTTTGGCTGCATTGGTTCCACCGGCTTATCCAACATTCTGCGGGACTATCCGCAGGCGGTGCTGCTCACTGGACACAGTCATTACTCCATCTACGATGAGCGCGCCATCATGCAGACCGATTTTACCACCCTGAATCTCGGTTCCGTAAGCTATATGGGCCTGCCGGCAGGGTATGTAGAGTCCACCCATAGCGGTTTGATTGAGGAAAGCTATACGCTTTCGGTCGGCACGCTGGTTGAGATCGACCGATACGGCAATCTGCGGATTACCCGTATTGATTTTACTCAGGACGAAATCATCAAACAGCCCTGGATCATCCCCGCGCCGGCAGAAGACCGCTCTCATCTGCTGTACTATCCGCAGGAACGCGGCACCCTCCTGAACGAAGCGCCAGCCTTTGCGGGAACCGCAAAATTCCAAGCTTTCCTGTCCGAGGACAAAGAGCAGCTTACCCTGAATTTCGATCATGCGGATGACGACGATATGGTCTATGCATATCAGATTGCCCTGTACCAGGACGGTTCTGCAGAAGCTGAGAGGCTCTATAAATCCACCTCCGGATTTTATCATTACCCGCAGTCCGGGGACTGGCCGGAGCAGCACACGGTCACCGTGACAGGCCTTGATGCCGTCCCGTATCAGGTACAGATCACGCCGTTGGATTCCTGGGGCAAGGCCGGACATCCGCTTACGCTGACGGTCAGCGGCAATGAACCGCTGCCGCCGAAACCTGCGAAGCCGGAGGAACCGGGCACACCGGATAAACCGCCGGAACATGTCACCGGCCAGCGCACGCTTCTTCCCCTTGCTTTGGCCGCGGGACTCACCGCCATTACGGCAGGACTTCTGTCTGTCATTCCCCGGCGCAGACGCGTACGGAAATAACGGATCTACTTCCATCGGCTCCGGAACCATCCGGAGCCGATGGAAGTTTAAGCGATTTTATGCTATACTGAACAGGGAAAGCCGTCAGGAGGTGACTCCATTGAACAGGCACAGTGCCATCTACCGTTCCTATGACCATGCATTGATTTCCACCTTGACACCGATCCGGGTAATCCGGACCACGCATACCGTGATTACCGATATTGTGATGCACAGTCACGAATTCATGGAACTGGTGATCGTCACCAGCGGCAGCGCCCGCCAGACAATAAGCATTCCGGAGGATCAGGAATATACCCATGACGTGCGGCGCGGTGATGTATATCTGCTGGCGCAGGGAGAGCAGCATTGCTATTATATGGATCCGGATATAACGTTCCAAATTATCAACATCATCTTTGACCCTTCCATTTTCACAGCGCTGCTGTTTCCCGAAGAACTCGCCGGCTCGCCGGTCAGCGTACTCACCGCGCTTTCCTCTGCATCCCTGCGGAAAAAAATCGGATGGGCTTTGTCCCTGCCGGACGCTCCGCTCGGCGAAGTGATCCATTATGCCGGTCTTATCGAACGGGAAACCGCCGATCGTACACCGGGATATCGTCTGCGCAGCACCCTGCTTCTCGGCGTCCTGCTGTCGCTAATCGGGCAGTATCTGTATAAAACGGCCGGTGCCTCCGGCGAAACGAAGTCCGCCCCCAATATCAATCGCGCGATTGCATATATCGACCAGCATTACTGCCAGAATGTTGACCTTTCCGTTCTTGCACAGCTTGCGCAATGCAGCACCCGGCATCTCACCCGGCGGTTTCGAGAGATCATGGGCTGCACGATTCTGCAATATATAGCTCGCTTGCGCATGGAACGCGCCTGCTATCTGCTTCTCAACACACAGGCGTCAGTCACAGCAGTTGCCCTGGCCGTAGGAATTGGAGAAATGAATCATTTCGATTGTATGTTCAAACGGCATACCGGTGTCACGCCTACCGCCTACCGGAAACTGAATCGATAAAATCAGGGGCTTCGGACAGTTTGTCCGAAGCCCCTCAGCGTTTTCTTCAGCGTTTTCTGCGGCGTTTGCGCAACATGCCGATCACACCGCACACTGCCGCTACCAGCACCGCCGCGCAGATCACCCAGAAAATCCAGCTGGCCGGTTCGGCCGGGTCCGGCGTTTCCCAGGGAGCGGAAACCTCGGCCGCAAAATCCCAGGTGATAAGTCCGGGCGCCACATCACCGTCGTATCCGTACTGACACCAAGCGGTAATATCCAGCTTGGCCCCCTCGCCGGGCGCCAGCTCGGTGCTGAGCTGCGGCAGCGCATCTGCGATGCGCACATACGGACCATTGTACAGCACCTCATCGCCCTTTTCAACACGGAGGCTTACCGCATTGAGGTAGGTCAGCGCCTCCACATCGTCATACGGCAGCTGCACGCCGTCCAGCGATACCGCCGACGTTTCGCCCGTTCGGTTGACCAGCGTAAGCTGACCGGTCAGCGTCTGTCCCGGCACCAGCTGCGGGTATTCCCAAAAAGCCGCTTCCTCGCGGTCTGCCCGAAATGCGGTTTTGGTTCCCGCGGATTCCAGCGCATACGTTTTTTCACGCACCTCGGCCGCCTGCGCCGGCAGCAGAAACAGCAGGCCGCACAGCAGGGCGCCGAACGCCGCTGTCCAACGTCTTCCCTTCATCGACGCCCGCCTCCTTTCGGTCCGCGCCTGGCCGTAATGGTGTCGTACACCGCAAACCCGACAGTCAGGACCACAAACAGACCGAGAATCACGCCGATAATGGCCACCGTCCACACCGGCAGGCCAAACACCGTCGCGTGAGCGACCGGCGGCTTGAGCTGCGGAATACTCACCTCACCCGGCGCGGTCGCTACGGTGGAAGGAGCTGTGGGGATGTACGGCGCGGTGGTGGAAGGAACCTCTGCTCCCTCCTCAAGAGGGTCGGCGTCACGTGCCAGCATTAGGATCTGTTCCTCCGACATCGCAAAATCATAGGTGAAAACGTTGTCCAGCAGGGCATGCAGCGGTGTATCGTCCCATACATTGCCGCCCAGCCGCAGCTCGGCAAAGCTCAGCTCAAACATGCTGAGCATCAGGATATCGCTGTACCACAGCCGCCCATCAATGTAAATTTTGATAGTCTGTGCATCGGTAACGAAAGCAATGTGATGCCATTCGCCCGCAGGGATGCCCCAGGACTCCCCCTCGCCGGCCGGCTGCCAGTATTCCTTTTCCAGGGGATCCCCGTCGCCCTTGAACAGCCCGAAATAGGCACCGTCGAGGCTTTTCCCCTCCCCGTTCACACGCGAGGGATCCTTCGCGTGCATCGCGAAGGTCATCCAGCTCTCATCGGTGTTGCGGAAAAAGGTAAACAGCCGCTGGCCGTAATCTGCCACCCGGTCGGTCAGCAGGAGATCCTCCTCCGGCGCCGATACATCCGCGTCGCCGGATGCGTCGGCATCGCTGCTTTCGGGCGGGGTTTGTGCCGTGTCTTCGCCATACCAGTTCACCCAGGCGGAAAAGGTCATCTGCTGCATCTGCAGCTGGTTGTAATCGAGGGTGAGGTATTGGTCGCTGCCGTCAAACAGCACCGCCTTGCCGGAGCGCCCGCCGTCCACCCAAGTGAGATCGTCAAGAGACAGCTCCTCACCGTCTCGAAAATAGCGCACATAATCGCCGTCCGCATCGCCCGGCTCGGCGATCATCACCAGTCGGTTATCCGGATAGCCGGCGGTGGCCGATGCGGGCAGCGCCGCCAGCAGCGCCAAGACCGCCGCGCCGGTGAACAGGCGCCCCATCCATCGTTTTTTGGCGTACCTCATCGCGTGATCTCCATTTCCACATTCTATGCCGGCAAGACCCGGCCATTATCGGTATTCGTATAGCTTTTATTTTCCCCTTTTTTACCCGTTTTGTCAATCCGTTGCACAGGATTTCCCGTCTTTTTTACAAATAGCATACAAATCTGGACACCGTCCCCGCTGTTGTCCACCAGCCCAAAATATGGTTCCGTCTCTTTCCGTGCGAAACACCGGTTTTCCTCACCCTCACATCAGCGCCGCCAGCAGCAGCATTTCCTGCGCTTTTTCATATACTGCCTCAAAACTCTCCACCGGCAGCGGATTGACACCGCGGCCCAGCTCGATGGTAAAGCCGGGACGTCCGGTTTCCTCGATGAACCAGTCCTTGAATCCGCCGTGGGAGGCAAGTCCCTCCGGATCGGCGGCAGTGTACCCGCTTGCCGAGGCCATTACCTCCGCCATTACCCGCGCGCACGGCGGCGTGCGCGGCCCGTAGCGCCAGTAGATTTCCTCCCCCTGTGCATGCATTGCCACCACATGGCGGAAACGCGCCTTGCGGCACAGCGCTGTGATCGCCTGCGTTTCCGGCTCGCTTTCCGGCTGCGGTCCCCGCCACTGCCGGGGCGCAGGGCCGTCGATGCCTTTTTTTCGCTCCATCTCTTGCAAAAGCGCCCAGCCTGCATTAAAATTATGGTTGATATCCACGCCGCGGGCATTCGCCTGCCACAGGCCGGGCGTGTCGCCGCCAAGCGCCGCCACCTGTTCGGCGTAGCGGCCCGCCGACGCGGAACCATGCAGCGCGATCGCTACCCCGTCGGGATTGACCTGCGGCACAAAAATCAGGCTGCGCCCGGAAAGCGCCCGGCGAAAATCGATCTCCTGAATGTGGCCGTCCTGGCTGATCGCCTCGCAGATATCCTCACACAGGCGCAGCAGCACCCACGAGGTGATCCATTCCTGCCCGTGAAAGCCGCCGGCATAGAGTACCCTTTCGCGGCCGCTGCCGAGCATGAGAGCGGTGATGTCCCGGCCAAGCACGCTGCCGCCGACCGGCAGGGCGTCCAGGAACCGATAGCGGCCCCGCAGCGCATACACCATGCCCTGCACTGCACCCGCATCGGTCGGCTGCGGCAAGGTTATTTTGTCCAATCGCTTCACCCCTTTGCACTCATCGGACAGACCGGCCGTACAAAGCGCAAACCCTATACAGAAGCTCCGCCCCTGCGGGTCAAAACCCCGCAGTCTCACTTTATGAAAAAGGAAGATGGTTTATGAATCTGCGCGAAACGCCCGTTGAACAGCAAATCCAATACGAAGGCCGCATCATCCGTCTGCGCGTGGACAAAGCGCAGCTGCCCAACGGCAAAATCGCCACCCGCGAGGTGGTAGAGCATAACGGCGGCGTGTGCATCGCGGCGCTGACCGAACAGCAGGAGCTGCTGTTTGTGCGGCAGTTCCGTTACCCTTATCAGGAGGTTGTGCTTGAACTGCCGGCGGGCAAAATCGATAAAGGCGAGGAGCCGCTCGCCTGCGGGAAGCGGGAGCTGACCGAGGAAACCGGCGCGTCGGCACAGCAGTACCGCTCGCTCGGACGGCTGTATCCCTCGCCGGGCTACTGTGGCGAGGTGATCCACCTGTTTCTGGCCACCGGGCTGTCGTTCGGCCGCATGAACCTGGACGAGGACGAATTTCTCGAGGTGGAGCGCATCCCGCTGGAAAAGGCGGTGCAGATGGTGCTGGACAACGAGGTGCCGGATGCCAAGACGCAGGTCGCCGTGCTGAAGACCTGGGCGCTGCTGCACAGCGGAAAAGCGCTTTAAACCCTGTACTATAAAGTTTTACCAGACGAAAGGAACCGGATTGTATGGATATTCTCGCTGCCCTGACCGCCGAATTCCACCTGCGCCCGCAGCAGGTGGAGAACACCGTGCGTTTGATCGACGACGGCAACACGATTCCCTTTATCGCCCGCTACCGCAAGGAAATGACCGGCTCGCTCGATGACCAGGTACTGCGCGAGCTGGACGAGCGGCTCAAGTACCTGCGCGGCCTGGATGAGCAGCGGGAGAAGGTGCGCGCCGCCGTCGAAGAACAAGGGGCGATGACCCCGGAGCTCGCGGCGGCGCTCGACGCGGCGGTCACTATGACCGAAATCGACGACCTCTACCGACCCTACCGCCCCAAGCGCCGCACCCGCGCCTCGATGGCGAAGGAGCGTGGCCTGCAGCCCCTTGCCGACGCGCTTTACGCGCAGGAGCGCAGCAGCGCCGATCCGCTCACGATGGCGGCGGCCTACGTGGATCCGGAAAAGGGTGTGGAGACGGCGCAGGACGCGCTGCAAGGTGCCGAAGACATCCTCGCCGAGCAGATTTCTGACGATGCCGCCGTGCGCAAGCGCCTGCGGTTTGTCTGCATGGCCAACGGCAGCCTGACGGCCAAAGCCGCCACAGAGGAGGACAGCGTCTATCGGCTGTACTACGATTTCCGTGAGCCGCTCAGCCGGATTGCCGGCCACCGGGTGCTGGCGATCAACCGCGGGGAACGGGAGGAACTTCTGAAGGTTTCGGTGGAGTTTGACCGCGATAAGGCGATGCGCATCATCGAGTCAGAGCACGTACGGGAGGGCTCGCCCTGCACTGCGGCGGTTCGCGAGGCGGCAAATGATGCCTATGACCGGCTGATTTTTCCGTCCATCGAACGTGAAATCCGCAATGAGCTGACCGAAAAGGCCAGCGATGCGGCGATTAAGGTGTTTTCCACCAACCTGCGCCAGCTGCTCATGCAGCCGCCAGTCAAAGGAAAAGTCACCATCGGACTGGATCCCGGTTACCGAACCGGCTGCAAAACTGCCGTCATCGACGGCACTGGAAAAGTGCTGGACACCGGGGTGATTTACCCGACGCCCCCGCACAGCAAAATTGAGCAGGCCAAGGACCTGATGAAAAAGTGGATCAAAACCTATCACGCCGAAATGTTCGCCATCGGCAACGGCACTGCCTCCCATGAAACCGAGGTGTTTGCCGCCGACCTGATCCGGGAAATCGGCGGAGGCCTGTCCTATATGGTGGTCAGTGAGGCGGGAGCGTCGGTGTATTCCGCTTCCAAACTCGCCGCCGAAGAGTTCCCCGATTACGACGTGTCGCTGCGCTCGGCGGTATCCATTGCCCGCCGGCTGCAGGACCCGCTCGCAGAGCTGGTCAAAATCGACCCGAAAGCCATCGGCGTCGGCCAGTACCAGCACGATATGCCGCAGAACCACCTGTCGGAAGCACTCGGCGGGGTGGTGGAGGACTGCGTGAACAGCGTGGGAGTGGATCTGAACACCGCCTCCGCACCGCTGCTCGCCCGGGTGGCCGGGGTCAACGGCACGGTGGCGAAAAACATTGTCGCCTACCGCGAGGAGAACGGTGTGTTCACCTCGCGTGCACAGCTGAAAAAGGTGCCGAAGCTCGGCCCGAAGGCATTCGAGCAATGCGCAGGCTTCCTGCGGGTGCCGGAGAGCCGCAGCCCGCTGGATAACACCGCTGTGCACCCGGAGAGCTACGACGCTGCGAAAGCGCTCTTGGAAAAATGCGACTATACCCTCGAAATGGTGCAGAACGGGCAGATGTCCGGCCTGCCGGAGAAGATCGAGGCATACGGCGCGTCCAGACTTGCGCAGGAGCTCGGCATCGGCGAACCGACGCTGCGGGATATCGCTGCGGAGCTGCTCAAGCCCGGCCGCGATCCCCGCGACGAGCTGCCGCCTCCGCTGCTGCGCACCGACGTGATGGGTATCGAGGATCTGAAACCCGGTATGGAGCTGAAAGGCACCGTGCGCAACGTCATCGACTTCGGCGCATTCGTCGACATCGGTGTGCACCAGGACGGCCTGGTGCACATCTCCCAGATCACCAACCGGTTCATCCGCCATCCGTCCGAAATGCTCAAGGTTGGTGACGTGGTAACCGTGTGGGTGCTCAGCGTGGATGCCGCGAAAAAACGGATCGGTTTGACAATGAAGCCCCCCAAGACGGAAGAATAAACGTTACCCGGAAAGCCGCGTATCGCCATGCCGCCGAATCTATCCTGTAAACCCGACTGCCTTCTGCCCGCTCTGGGTATACGCGGCATGACGCCCGCTGTTTATCCTGCTTGGCGTGTGCATCGGCGTCTCCTGCGCGTGGGAAGCGGCAGAGGAATCCCGGCGCCTGGTACGCCGATTACTGCGTGAGCAGGGAATGGATGACACACCCGAAGCGGACGAGGAAGACGACTGATCCTTTTCCGATAAAAAAACGGCCGGCGGAACATCCGACGGCCGGTTTTTTTATGGTCATTTCAGTGCTGCCAGGCGGATAAAATCATCCCGCAAATCGCGGTACAACTGCCTGTACAGCTGATAATACGGTTCGTAAGCTTCGTGCGCTTCCCGGCTCGGCGAGTAGGTTTCCCCTTTATGCACCGTTTTCGCGCAGGCATCCGTTACATTCGCATATACCCCGGCACCCACGCCCGCGAGCAGTGCCGCACCGAGCGCCGCGCCCTCGTCCACCCGGAGGGTGCTCACCGGACACCCATACAGATCCGCGAGCATCTGCCGCCATATCCGACTGCGTCCGCCGCCACCGCACACCGCCATATCCTCGACCGACACGCCCATTTCACGAAACACATCGACGCACTCCCGCTGGGAATACGCGACGCCCTCGAGCACTGCGCGGATCAGGTTTGCACGGTCGTGCATCGCGGACAGGCCAAAAAACACCCCGCGGCAGTCCGGATCCGGATGCGGCGAGCGTTCGCCCATCAGATACGGCAGGTACAGCAGCCGGCCCGCACCAATCGGCACATCAGCGGCCTTCTCATCCATAATGGCATACACATCCCGGCCGTCCTGTGCGGCCTGCATCTGCTCCGCTGTGCAGCAGGTGTTGCGCAGCCACTGCATCGAGAGTCCCGCGCTTTGGGTGCAGCTCATCACCGTCCATTTGCCCGGAACCGACGCGCAGAAGGTATGCACCCGTCCCTGCGGATCGATATGCACTTCGTCTGAAACGGTGTACACCACCGCCGAAGTGCCGATCGTCGTAAAGGCCTTGCCCGGCGCGGCCACACCGGTGCCTATCGCTGCCGCGGCATTGTCTCCCGCACCGCCGACCACCGGCGTGCCCTCGCACAGCCCGGTAAGCGCCGCCGCCTCACGGTTCACCCAACCGGTCACCTCGGGCGACTCAAACATGCGGCCAAGCTGCTCCTCACGCACACCGAGCAGCTCCAGCATCTCCGGCGACCAACGGCGGCCGGGGATATCCATCATCTGCATGCCGGAAGCATCGCTGACCTCGGTGGCAAACACACCGGTCAGGCAATACCGTATGTAATCCTTCGGCAGGAGGATGTGCGCGCAGCGGGCGAAACACTCCGGCTCATGGCGCTTCACCCAGAGGATCTTTGCCGCTGTAAATCCGGTCATCGCCGGATTCGCAGTGATGTCGATCAACCGGCTGCGTCCCATCTCGGCCTCGAGATCAGCGCACTCCCGGCCGGTGCGCTGATCGCACCAGAGGATGGCGCGACGCAGCGGACGCCCATCGCTGTCCAGCATTACCAGACCGTGCATCTGCCCGGACAGGCCGACACCGACAATCTCGCCGGCACGCACGCCGCTTTTTTTCACAACAGCGCGGATGCTTTCCGCCGCCGCATTCCACCAATCCGCTGGATCCTGTTCTGCCCAGCCGTTGTGCGGCTGATGCAGCGGGTATTCCACTGTTTTTGAGGCGATGCAGCGCGCCGACTCGTCAAACAGCGCGGTTTTGGTGCCAGAGGTACCCACATCGATCCCGATCAGATAAGCCATAGTCGTTTCCCCTCACGTTATCCGCATACCGGCAGCGCGCCGAATACACTTTTTGTCTATTGTACACCCGGAAATGAAGAATTGTCCAGTCTGTGAGGCCAAACGTGAAAAATTTCTATTTTCTTCCTCTGCGCGATAAACCGGACACCTGCAGAAAAGAAAACCCGCGTGGGAAGCCAATGCTTCCCACGCGGGTCTGGTCGCTGGAGATCAGCGAATACAAAAGGCTGAAATTACTTCAGGCCGTTCTCGTACTGCTGGATCATCTTCTTAACCATCTGGCCGCCGATCGAGCCAGCCTGCTTGGAGGTCAGGTCGCCATTGTAGCCCTGCTTCAGGTTGACGCCCACTTCGTTCGCAGCTTCCATCTTGAAACGGTTAAGACCTTCGCGCGCCTCAGGAACCATCGTTTTGTTGCTAGCCATGATAAACTACACTCCTTCAATGTTGGCGGCATTTTCGCCGCTGAATAATGATTGCGTTTGCATTCATTATTCTGACTTTCCGCCCGAAGATTATGACTGTAAAATTGTGTAAATTTTGTCTTACTCCGCCCGATAATACAGTATCCCCGTCCGGCGCGCAGCCAAACGGGGATACGTCAATTTTTTATTTATTTGCGCACAAGCTCAATCAGCTTTTTCTCTGCTGCCGCAGCGTCGGCGGTGCCGCGGGTCGCCTTCATCACAAAACCAACCAGCGCCTTCAGCGCCTTTTCCTTGCCGCCGAGATAATCGCTGACAGCATTCGGATTGGCCGAAATCGCCTGCTCGCACAGCGCCAGCAAAGCGCTGTCGTCCACACCGGCCATATCCTCTTCGCTGACCACCTCGGTCACCGGCTTTCCAGTTTCGATCATTTTGTCGAGGGCGCTCTTGGCGAGATTCATCCGCAGCTTACCGCTGTCGATGAGCCGCACCAGCTCGTTGAGATGCACTGCCGGCACCGGGAAACTGCCGGCCTCCTTGTCGGCTTCGGTTTCCATGCGGCGGAAAATCGCACCGAGGATGAAGTTGGCAACAGTTTTCGGGGTGACGCCCTGCGCCGCCTCATCGAAATAGTCGGCCACCGCACGATACTTAACCAGCAGCTGCGCATCGGTTTCCGGAATGCCCCAGTCGGCCGTATAGCGGGCCAGCCGCTGCTCGGGCAGTTCGGGCAATTCGGCGCGCAGTGCCTCGATTTCCTCAGCAGAAGTGGCGATGGTCACCAGATCCGGCTCCCGGAAATAGCGGTAGTCGTGCGCATCCTCCTTGCCGCGCATGCTTTCGGTCTCACCGGACTCCTCGTTGTAGCGGCGGGTTTCCTGCACCACCGCCTCGCCGGCCTCAAGCAGATCCACCTGCCGGCCGAACTCGTAATCGACCGCTTTAACCATGTTGGCAAAGGAATTCATATTTTTGATTTCGGTGCGGGTGCCGAGTTTCTCGGTGCCCGCGAGCCGCGCGGAAATGTTGACATCGCAGCGCAGCGAACCCTCCTGCATGCGGCAGTCGGAAACACCGATGGTGCGCATGAGCAGCTGGAGCTTTTCCAGATATTCGCGGATCTCCTCGACGCTGCGGATATCCGGCTCGGTCACGATTTCGATGAGCGGCACCCCGCCGCGGTTATAGTCCACAAAGGTGTCGCCGCGGGAATGCACCAGCTTGCCGGCATCCTCTTCGATGTGGATGCGGGTGATGCGGATGCGCCGTCCGTTCGAAAGATCGATGTACCCGTGCTCACACAGCGGCTTGTCATACTGGGAAATCTGGTACGCCTTGGGCAGGTCAGGATATACGTAATTTTTGCGGTCCATCTTGGCGATGGGATTGATGGTGCAGTTGGTCACCAGCCCAGCCTTGATCGCATAGCGCACCACTTCATGATTGAGTTTGGGCAGCGTGCCGGGCAGGCCGATGCACACCGGGCAGCAGTTGGTGTTGGGCTCGCCGCCAAATTTGGTGGTACAGCCGCAGAATATCTTGGTTTTGGTGGACAGCTCAACGTGAGTTTCCAGCCCGGCCACCATCTCATAGCTCCTGCTCATGGTCATCCATTCCTTTCCTTACGGGTGGCCCGCATTAAATTTCCACGCCCCATGCGGTGCTGCGGGCAATGCCGGCCTCCTGCTCATAGCGCCAGGCGGCGGCGAGCAGCCGCGCCTCGTCGAACCGGCGGCCGATCAGCTGCATGCCGATGGGCAGCCCGGCCGCATCGAAGCCGCAGGGCACCGACAGCGCCGGCAGGCCCGCAATGTTGACCGGCACGGTGCAGATGTCGGTGAGGTAGGTTTCCACCGGATCCTTGGCCGCCTCGCCCTCAGCGAACGCGGTCATCGGCACGGTGGGCGCGAGCAGCAGATCGCACTTTTCAAACGCGCGGTCGAACCCGCGCACAATGGCGCCGCGCAGGTTCTGCGCCTTTTTATAATAGGCGTCGTAGTAGCCAGAGGAGAGCACATAGGTGCCCAGCAGAATCCGCCGCTTGACCTCGGAGCCGAAACCCTCGCTGCGGGTTTTGCAGATCATGTCGTTAATATCGTCGTAGTGGGGCGTCTTGTAACCGTAGCGGATGCCGTCGTAGCGGCCGAGGTTGGAGGATGCCTCCGCGCACGCGAGGATATAGTACACCGGCAGCGCATATTTCAGCTCAGGCAGCGCCACCTCCACCGTCTCGGCGCCGAGCGCGCGGTACACATCGAGCGCGGCCAGCAGCGCCGCCTTCACCTCGTCGCGCACCCCATCAAAATATTCTTCCGCGATGCCGATCTTCATACCGGCAAGCGGCCGGTCGAGCTGCGCCGCCGTCTCTCCGGCGCCGCCGCGGGAAGTGGAATCGCGTTCATCGTACTGCGCAATCGCATCGTACACCAGCGCGGCATCCTCCACCGTTTCGGTGATCGGGCCGATTTGGTCGAAGCTGGAGGCATAAGCGATCAGGCCATATCGGGAAACCGCACCGTAGGTGGGCTTGAGCCCGACCATGCCGCAAAAGCTCGCCGGCTGACGGATGGATCCGCCGGTATCCGAACCGAGCCCATACACCGCCAGACGGCCGCCGACCGCAGCAGCCACCCCGCCCGAGGAACCACCTGCCACGTGGCCGGTATC
The DNA here is from genome assembly GCA_905198295.1 of uncultured Oscillospiraceae bacterium. Lineage (GTDB taxonomy): Bacteria > Bacillota > Clostridia > Oscillospirales > Acutalibacteraceae > UMGS1591. The sequence continues at coordinate 15,619 of CAJKBW010000046.1, forward strand.
AAAGGGGTTTTTGGCGCCCCCGAAGCAGGACGTTTCGCACGACGAACCCATCGCAAACTCGTCCATGTTGGTTTTGCCCAGCAACACCGCATTTTCGCGCTGCAAAAGCTCCCACACCGTCGCGTCGTAGATCGGGGTATATCCCTCGAGGATTTTGGAGCAGCAGGTGGTCGGGATGCCCTTAGTCGAGATATTGTCCTTGAGGGTCATCGGGATACCCTCGAGCGGACGCAGCGTTTCGCCTGCGCGGATTTTAGCGTCCACCCGCCGGGCGGCCTCCAGTGCGGTATCGGGGGTAATCGTTACATAGGCGTTGAGCGTCCCGTTGTCCCGCGCAATGCTGTCGAGATAGCGCCGGGTCAGCTCCTCGCAGGAGATTTCCCTGCTGGCATACAGCTGCTGAACCCTGCGGATTTTTCCTGTCTGCGGCATCCGCCGTCACGTCCTTTCCTCCCCGCCCGGATACGTGCGGGGCATTGGCCTGCCGGGCGGCCCGGCAGGGAATTTCCGGTCTGTCACCGGTCGGCATCCGGCACTCAGCGGCGCCGGCGCACGGCAAAAAAACCGTCCTCCCCGCCCTGCGCGTTGCGCAGGATCTCCTCGCGGGGATAGGAGGGCACCACCGCGTCCTCACGGAACGCGTTGGACAGGCCGTTGATGTTGTCGAATTCCGCTGCTTCAGCGCCCGCCGCGTTGATGGTATCGGCAAAAGAAATGATCTTCGCCATCTCGCCGGTCAGCGCGTCCAGTTCCTCATCCGGAACCGACAATTTCGCGAGTCTCGCGATGCTCTGTACATCCTCTCGGGTTACCATATCCACACATCCTTATCCCGGGGCGCTGCCCCGAACCCCGCGGCCTTTTGCAAAAGGCCGGCGAAAAGCCTGATTTTTCTGCCCGGCGGCACAAAGCGCCGCTGTAATGGAAAAGACCGGTGTGTCCGGCACAGTCTCTGCCCGCATTCTGCAAACGCCGGCACACGCAACAGCCGCTCGTTAACCACGCAGGCTCTTCCACCGCGCAGTCTGTCCGGACCGGCTTACAGCAAAACTTCCCGGCTCCGCCGGATGCTGCCGCAGGCTAAACGCAGACGGCCGCCGCCCAAACCGCGCGGCGGCCGATCCGAACGTCACCGTAACTTGATGTGCACCTCACGCAGCTGCTGTTCCGAAACCGGGCCGGGCGCCCCCAGCAGCAGATCCTGTGCGTTCGCGTTCATCGGGAAGGCGATGACCTCGCGGATGCTCTCCTCCCCGGTCAGCAGCATCACCATCCGGTCGATGCCCGGCGCCATGCCCGCGTGCGGCGGCGCGCCGTACCGGAACGCGTTATACAACGCGGAGAATTTCGCTTTGAGATCATCTTCTGTATAGCCTGCAATGGCAAACGCCTTCACCATGATGTCGAGATCGTGGTTGCGCACCGCACCGGAGGACAGCTCCACCCCGTTGCACACGATGTCGTACTGGTAGGCGAGGATGTCGAGCGGATCCTTGGTTTCGAGCGCCTCGAGGCCGCCCTGCGGCATCGAGAACGGGTTGTGGGTGAAAGCCGGCTTGCCGGTTTCCTCATCGAGCTCGTACATCGGGAAATCCTTGACGAAGCACAGCTCAAAGCGATCCTCGTCGATCAGCTTCAGACGGCGAGCGACCTCGGTGCGGATCTGGCCGGCGAGGCGGGGCGCCATCTGGGCGGTATCGGCAATGAAATACAGCACGTCGCCGGGTTTGAGTGCGGCCCGACGCTTGAGCTCCTCACGGTCAGCATCGGACAGGAACTTGTCAATCGGCCCCTGGAAGGTCATCTCCTCGGTGACCTTGACATAGCCGAGCCCTTTCATGCCGATTTCGGTCGCGAACTTGAGCATGTTTTCAAAAAAGCTCTTGGACTGGGAAGCGCAGCCGGGCACGTTGATCGCCCGCACCGTCTTGCCGCAGAACGGCTTGAAATCGGTCTCGGTGAACAGGTCGCTGATATCGATGATCTCCAGCGGGTTGCGCAGATCGGGCTTGTCGGTGCCATATTTGAGCATGCACTCCGCGTAGGTCAGCTGCTTAAACGGCGCCGGAGACACCGGCTTGCCGCCGGAGAACTGCGAAAACACCGCATAAAGCACCTCTTCGGCCGCGGCGAAAACGTCCTCCTGGGTGGCAAACGCCATCTCAAAATCCAGCTGATAGAACTCACCCGGCGAACGGTCTGCACGGGCGTCCTCGTCACGGAAGCAGGGAGCGATCTGAAAATATCGGTCGAACCCGGACACCATCAGCAGCTGCTTGAAAATCTGCGGCGCCTGCGGCAGGGCATAAAACATGCCGTGATGCTTGCGGCTGGGGATCAGGTAATCGCGCGCCCCCTCGGGCGAGGATGCCGACAGGATCGGGGTCTGCATCTCGAGAAAGCCCATTTCGGTCATCTTGCTGCGCAGGAACGCGATCACCTGCGAGCGCAGCACGATCTTGTCGTGTACCTTGGGATTGCGCAGATCAAGGAAGCGGTATTTCAGCCGTACCTCCTCCTTGGTCTCGGTGGAGGAAGCCACCTCGAACGGAAGATTGCCGGCGCATTTGCCCAGCACCGTCAGGGATTCCACCCGAACCTCGACCGTGCCGGTGGCGATTTTGGCATTGTAGGTGTCCTCGCTGCGCTTGACCACCTCGCCGCTGACGCTGACCGTGCATTCCCGGTTCACCTGGCCGAGCAGCGCATCGTCGTAGACCACCGCCTGCACCACGCCGTAATGATCCCGCACATCCAGGAACTTGACACCGCCGTGGTCGCGGATATTCTCCACCCAGCCGGCAACCCGGACCTGCCGGCCGATATCGCTCTCACGCAGCTCCCCGCAGTGGTGGGTACGATAGATGTTCGCCCTCGTCATAATTGTTTCGCCCTTTCGTCGTGGTATAAAACCGCTTTTGTAAGAAAATCCATAGTTTAGTATGATTTTCCGGCGCGCCGTCATGCACCCGAAAAAAATATTGACAAGTATTTACAGTCTGAAGACAAATTATAGCACATCGCGTCCCGGTTTTCAACCATTCCACCGCAAGAAAACGCCGTGCCCATAAAGAAAAGCCTCTGCCGACGTCGGAAAACATCGGCAGAGGCAGCACCTGATCATGATCTATTCGGAAATTGCCTGGAAGCACAGCGACCGGAAGGCGAGCGTTCCTTCGCCGGCTTCGGCCGTAATGTACAGCGTCCGGCCGGTCGGCGGCATTGCCTCAGGAAAATCCACCGGGAGATTGAACGCCGTGTGTTCCGCATCCACCGTCACCCGGCCGAGGAGATATTCCCCGATGAAGCTGCCGCAGCTGAATGCCGCCGTAAACGGCGCCGACGGCGGGTCAAAGCAAACCTCCAGCGTATACCGCCGGGCGGGCAGATCAAAATAGCGGTACGCCGCCCAGTCTCCCCGGCGCAGGCAGCAGGCAAGCCTGCCGCCGTCCTGCGGCACATCTGCGCAGGCGGTGCCGCTGCCGTAGCAAAAGCGATAGCCCTCCACCTCACGGCCGGCGGGAATCGGCGGTTCTGGCCCCTGCGTGGTCATACACACCTCCCGGATACGGCCGTTTTCATCAAATGTGATCGGTTCGGCGCACACCCGGCGGCTGACGTGGGAATTCCGGGACGAACGGTGATAGAACACATACCACCGGCCGTCAAACTCCCCGATCGAGCCGTGATTATTCCAGGTGCAGGGATCACAGCCGATATTGTCCACGATCACGCCCTGCTTTTCAAACGGGCCCAGCGGGGACCGCGACATCGCATAAGACAGGCAGGTGGCCTTCCCGCGGGAGATATCGGTGTACACCAGGTAGTACCAGTCCCCACGCCGCCGCACCGACGCGCCTTCATGGAAGCCGTGGGCGTATTCATCGATCAGACTGGTATTGAGCGTTTCGGGCAGCAGGCTCACCCGGTCGGCGGCAAGCTGCGCACCGCGCAGCTGAAACTGCCCCCAGTAAAAATAGCAGCGGCCGTCCTCGTCCGCAAACACCGCCGGATCAATGCTGTCGCAGGCACGGCCGATGATGCCGATATCCGTGAACGGCCCCTCCGGCCGTTCGCTTGCCGCCACCCGCTCTTCAAAGCGATTGGTACAGTAATACAGATAATAACGGCCGTCCGCCGCCATGCAGTCCGGCGCATAAAGCAGCTCGCCCTCCCGCCGGCAGCTGATTCCGTGGTCGGTCCAGTGCACCATATCGTCGGTGGAAAACACGTGATAGCGGTCGGAGCAGTAATCGTTATGCCCGGGGATATCCATCGAACCGTACAGGTACAACCGTCCGCCGAAGGCATGCGCCTCGGCGTCCGGGATGCAGTATTCTTCCGGCAGCAGCGGATTCATCGTCCTCGTCCTTTCGTCGCAATCTAAATGCAAGCCCTTAATTCGGACCGTTTTTCCAACATGCTGTCCCCGCAGCGAAAACGATCTGTTTGTAGATGCAGAGTATACCATACCCTCCGCAGACTTTCAATCATTCCCGCACAGGAAAAGCGTTTCCTTCCGTCACGGCAAAGTACACCGGTGTTCCTCGCCGGGCAGGGTGCGGGAGGCATACAGCACCACCGGCACCACCCCGCGGGTATGGTGGCCGAGCGACTGTACATCCAGCAGCAGGTCATACCGGCTCTGCTGCAGCTGTTCCGCAGTAAGCTCAAAATCAAATTCTGCCCGGCCGAGATTGCAGTAATACGATTCCAGCGAACCGGACACCGATGCGGCCGGGGACACGCTGATCCCCTCCGGCAGATGCCAGGTCAGGGTGAGCCACTGCTGCATCTTGAACCGATTAATCACCGTCACATGCACGCGGAACGGCTCGCCCGCCCGCAGATAAGGCTCGCCGGGATAGGTAAACTCAACGTCAAACAGCACAAAAGAATTACTATCTGTATAGGGGCTCTGTGCCAGCTTATCGAGAAACGACGCCGCATACCAGGAATTGTACGGCTCCGGCCGGCAATACAGGGCATCACCGTCGTTCATGAGGATTTCATAGCCATCCCGGACATGCAGGCAGCGGCAGATTCCCGGACCGGCAAACGCCGGCAGCAGCGCCGCCACCCGCTCGGTCAGTTCAGCGACTGTCTGCGGCACCGACAGCCCCACGTCGGCGACATTGACGCATTTGGTTTTGATCTTTCCGCCCAGCGGCGCGAGCCATTCCTGGCCGATGACGGCGCTGCCGCCCATAATGCCCAAGAGCGCGCCAAGGGTACCGGCGGTGCAGTCGCTGTCCTCCCCACAGCCGGCAGCGATGCAGATGCTGCGGCCAAAATCCCCGCCGCCGTACAGCAGGCCGATGAGGATAATCCCGATATTGCTCGGTGCATCCCAGCCGATTTCCCCGACCGGGATATCCGGGTCCATCTGGTCGCGCGGGGTACCCATCGCGCCAAAGCTGCCGGGCACATCGATGAGCAGCTGTTTGCGCGCCTCCTGCCAGGTTTTTCCTGCGGCGAACGCGCCGCGCACGCTGCGCACCGCCGCAGCGATGCCGCAGTCCTGCGGGATGTAGGACAGGCCGATATCGATCAGTCGTTCAATGTCCCGCTCGGCAAAGGCCGCGCTCTCCATCGCCGCACAGAAAATCTCTGCATACAGCCCCTCGGCATAATGATTCACACAGCCGTCCTCATACGCATAGCGCACCGCCCGTTCCGGATGACCCGGACACAGACAGGCCCAGATTTCCGACAGGATAAAACAGCCGTTTGAGTTGCCATAAACATTATTCACCACGCCGGACAGCGGCGGGACGATGCCTGCGCGCAGATTGTTTTTTCCGGCTCCGTATTCGCCCCAATGCGGCGTTACCCACCAGTTCCAGTATTCCCCGAGGATTTTGCTGTTTACGGCGGAGCCGTACGCCTCCGCGGCGTTGAGCCACACCAGCTGCAGGTCGAGATCATCGTTGGGCAGCGGTTCGCCATCCAGCTTGATGGTGTAGCCATCCAGCTCGAACACGCCGCGCAGGCATTCAAACGGCGCGCCAAGCGTTCCGCCGACGTTCTTGCCGTCCCAGCAAGCCTGCACCTTATCGATATAGTCCTTCTGCGTTAAAATCGTCATACGTTTTCCCTCTTCTGTCGCTGTCGCCCGCGCGGTACGCGGAGAGCCGGGCTCCGGGATAGCGTGTGCCGTCCCGGAGCCCGATTTCCCCTGTACGTTCGATCCGCAGACGTTATTTCGCGATCACTTCAATGTTGTCGATGTACATGGTCTTGGTGGCAGTCTTCAGCTCACCGAACGAGATATAGAACTTGGTGACCTTGGTCAGGTCCATATCGGCACCCAGACCATAGGCATCCTCAAACTCGCTGAGCGGAATCTCAATAATCTGGCCTTCGGCGCTGTTGATCTCGACATTCTTGCCCCACACGCCGCCATTGGCCGTATCAAACCGCAGACCGAGCACCTGTCCGCTGCCGTCGCCCTGCACCCACAGGCGCAGTGTATCGTTGCCGTTCCAGGTCTTGTTGATCGTGCGGTACACGCCGCCCCAGAGCGCATTATCCAGCGTATACGTGATCTTCGCCGCAAACTTGCCGTCGCCATTGGAATGTTCGGCATCCAGCTCCACCGTAATGTTCTGATCGCCGCCGTCCATCAGCAGATAGCGGGACAGCGCCTTCTCCTCGTCGCCGTAGCCCTCAAAATCATCGATGACCTTCGGACCGGACGGCGCGTCGTACTCTTCGGGTGTAGTGAGTTCCTCGATGCGGGCGTTGATCTTCGGCAGGGAACTCTTCAGCTGTGCCGCCCAGCTACTGCCCGAGCCGATCATGTTCCACATGGCACCCTGATCCAGCCACGGCGTCAGATCCGGCAGCATCTCCACCGAGAAGCAGGCATCGATCTGTTCGCGGTTGAGATCGCTGAGATGGTATTCGGACTGATATTTCTCCCAGTCGACGTTATCCTTTTCTTCCTTGCCCACCGTGTCGAGATACCGTTCCACTGCGTAAAACGCCACCGCACCCAGCGGGTTCTTCGCGCCGACCGGGATGAAATAGCCGGCAAACTGGCCGCGTGCATAGTGGGTTTCCTGCTGCGGGTCGCGCGCGAGCGGCGCAAAGCCCAGAATCCCTGCCTTCGCCATTTCCCTCAGTTCGGTGCCGATATACGGATACGCCGAGCCGTACAGGATCGCGCATTTGCCGTTGCGGAAATCGGTGATCGCACTGCTGACCGCAGTGGTGCAGACCTTGTCCTTGGTGATCAGATCCGAAACAAAGTTCATCGCCCGTGCGATATCCGCATCCTCGATCTGGTTGACGATGGCTTTGTTCGCCCCGTCGATCCGTCCAAGCGTTTTGCCGGTGCTGTACACGAACGAGGTGGGGTTGATGAACTGCATGCCATACCGCTCCGGCGTGCCGTCGCGGTCCTCATCCTCGGTCAGCTCGATCGCCATCTCCCGCAGCGCGTCCCAGTCCCATTCACCCTTGAGATACAGCTCCCACGGGTTTTCCAGATCGTATTCCTCAAACAGCTTGGTGTTGAACATAACCCCCATCTCGTGTCCGAGATGGCCGATGAGCATATAATGCTTGCCGTCCCACAGCGAATATTCATAAGCATCCTTCAGATCCCGGAACAGCTTATGCTCGAGGTTGATATACCCGTCAATCGGCTGCACGAGATTATTGACGATATAGCTTGGGTAGTCCTCCAAATCGCTGCGGTTGACCACCAGATCCGGCGCATCATCCGACATCACCATCGTGGACAACCGCACCGGGATATCCGCCCAGCTGACCGTCACCGGGATCGGTTTGACGCCGTACTGCTGTTCAAGCAGTTCGACGAGCTTTTCGTCGAACTCCGGATCCGGATTCATCACCCGTATCTCTTTGCTTTCCAGCGGGATGGCCGGAAAATCGGATTCCAGATCGTCCGAGCCGATTCCCTCCTCCGGTACACTGCCCGGCGTGCCGGAGGACGCCGGGGTCGATTTGCAGCCGGGGAGCAGCAGGCTCAGCAGCATGCACAAGGCCAGCAGAACTACCAGTTGTCTTTTCATTTTCAGCTCTCCTTTTCTTATTTTGCGGACTGTAAAGTTAAATGAAAGTTGAGGACCCGTCAGCCCTTCTGGTAC
>CAJKBW010000047.1 GCA_905198295.1 uncultured Oscillospiraceae bacterium
CATCCTTCTGGAGCTGGTGAGCGGATTTGAACCGCTGACCTGCTGATTACGAATCGTAGAAGCAGCTTATTCGCACCCGTTGACGCAAAATCACCCGATAGAGCAGGTAGATACCTGAGATACTGTATTGTGATGTGTAGCATAAGGTGGGCCCACCCAGTCACGAAATATCGTGATAAATAGAATCGCACTAAAGAGCGATAGGAGCAGATAGCTTTCTTGTCCCCTCTCATGGGGGCAGGAGAGCTTTTTTCTTTGTCGGCCAAAAGGACAGTCAGTCGATACGATCAATCAAAGCGCGGGCTACCGCCCTAAAGAATACCACCGAACAGCGGTGCGCGCTGGAACGATTGAGAGGATCAGCAAAAGCCAGAGCGGCCGATCCCGAGGTCGCCGTATTAAGCATTGTTGTCTTGCTGTTTCTCGCCGCCTGCTTTCTGCGCTTCCTTTTGGATACGCTTCGAGATTCTCTTTCGGTTGATGGCTCTTCCGATTTCATCTCCAAGTTTTGTTCCCGGAATGTGTGCTAAAATCTCGTCTCTTGGTTTGCTGCGTCCTGTTAGTACATCTAACGATACCTGATACAGATCGGCCAGCATAATCAGTGTGTCAATGTCCGGTTTTAGTGATCCTGTTTCGTATCGTGAATATGTTCTGCTGGATTTGTTTATATACTCTGCTACGGTTTCTTGCATGTATTTTTCTTTTAGCCGGTATTTCTTTAGATTTTCTCCCAGTGTATTCATAACAGGACACCTCCATGCCTGTTATTTTATCCGAGAAATTAGAGCTTTTCAAGTTTGACGCGCTTTTTAGGGTCTTTCATGTCTAAAAAATACAGTCACATTATGTCCTGTAAATCTTGACATTTACCGGACATAATAGTAGGATAGTATTCGGAGGTGAGAATATGAATGACGAATACTTTGACGAGCTCTATATGATTTCTGATCGGCTGCGCAGCATTGTTTTTTTGCGTGACGCTGCTATTGAATATGGCTTTGGTGTAAATTCCGACTTTTCGTCGGATGATCTGGACAGCGCCCTGTTCTATTTACATAAAGCTGACATTTCGGAAGTGCTCTTGCTTTCCGATCTGGTCGACCGAATATCGGCTGTTCGGCACCCGTCCCCTAATACTTGACAACATATCATAAATCGGTAAATTTCCGTGAAAGGAGTGAGATGTTTTTTTGAAATCCCGTTTATCCCCTCTTAGGGTTGCGCCTTTTGAGCGCAATGTTGCTTTTTTGAAAAGCTATGCTGGACAAGCCTACAAGTTGACACGTTGTAATTGTGTTCGCACGAAAGGTGTTGAGCTTCCGAAGGGCATTTATGTTGAAAAAGGCACGGTCAATGATGAAAAGCTATCCAGCAATATCAGCCGTGCATTGTCTACCATTCGGGAGCTTGTTCTATGTAACCCTTTTGACTTGTTTGCTACACTAACGCTCGACAAGACTAAGTTTGACCGGTATCAGCTAAAGGCGTTCAACAAGGCTCTGTCCCAGTGGATACGAAATTACAACAAGAAGTACGGTACGCATATTCAGTTCTTGCTGATTCCCGAGGCACACAAGGACGGTGCCTGGCATATGCATGGCTTTCTTATGGGGCTGCCGTTGGAGCTTCTGGAACCGTTCACCTTGGATATGAAGCTGCCTAACTACATACGGAACAAGCTCATGGAAGGCGAAACGATCTACAACTGGCCGGAATATGCTGCTAAGTTTGGCTTTGTGGATATTGAGCCGGTCAGATCGCGTGAACGTGCAGCAAGCTATGTTACGAAGTACATAACGAAAGACCTTGCCCGGTCTGTTTCTGAGCTTGGTGCGCATGTTTATTATGCTTCTAAGGGTCTTACCAGAGCTACTCTTCTTAAACGTGGTACGGCCGTTGTAGAGGACTTGCCCCCGGACTTTGTGAATGATTATTGCCTTGTAAACTGGTTCGACCAGTCTATTCCGCAGAGTGTTCTTGAATCTATGGTTCTTACTGACAGGGAAAAGGAGATGTTGAGACATGACACTGCAAGCCGCAATTGAGGATTTTTTGATCGAACAGCACATCCGAGGGAATACAGCTAAGACGGTTCGCTATTATGCCCTCTGTTTGCGCCTATTTGCCCGATATGCAGGAGAGAGTCTCCCGGTGTCCGAGATCACTCAATCGACCCTTAAAGGCTATTTTATGCACCTTTCCGGACAAGCCTTGTCCAGTGTCACAGTACAGACGTATTTCCGGGCTGTCAGAGCCTTTTTGACATGGTGTTATTATGAGCACCTTACACCGGACAACCTTTCGGAACGGTTTCGGCTACCTAAGGCGCAGCGCAAGACGGTTGATGTTCTGGCAGACAGTGAGCTTCGGCAATTGTTTGGCTGTTTCAATCTTGGCAGCACCTTGCAGCTCCGTAACTGCTGCATATGCGCCCTTATGGTGGACAGTGGCTTGCGGATGAATGAGGTAGTTACCCTTACTACTGATTGCCTGCACATCCCGGAAGGCTATGCCGTTGTGAATGGTAAAGGCAACAAGCAGCGCGTTGTCCCGATCGGATACCAAACTCGGCGCTTGCTGCTGCGGTATCTTGCCCGACGCCCAACCCTTGCAGATACCCGATCGGTATTTCTGCAGAGCGATCTTTCCCCGGTGACGGATGACACGCTGCGCATGCTGTTCCGACGGCTGAAAGACAAGTCCGGTATTCCTCGGCTGCGTGCTCACTTGCTGCGCCATACCTTTGCTACCCGGTACTTGGAGAATGGCGGTGATCTGTATTCCTTGCAGCAGATACTTGGTCATACCTCACTGGAAATGGTCAGGAGATATGTCCATTTTACACCCGGGAAAATGCAATCTACCTACGCCAAATACAGCCCGATGGACTGCCTTAAGGCAAGATGAAGAAAAGCGCCGTAAAGCCTTGCTTGACAAGGCTTACGACGCTTTTTTGATGGTTCCCCATCCTTCTGGAGCTGGTGAGCGGATTTGAACCGCTGACCTGCTGATTACGAATCAGCTGCTCTACCGACTGAGCCACACCAGCGAGTAAAATGAGCACGGTAGGCGATGCGGTAGAACAATCCTACACAACTAAGCCACACCGGTCAACACAGTGAGCACGACAGACGAAGCGGCAGAGGACTCTGCACAGCTGCGCCATGCCGGCAAATCAGACGTCCCGCGAACAAAACCGAACAAATCTCATCCAATCGTGCCGCGGTTTATCGCAATCCGTATTATAACAATATTGCCGGGTTTCGTCAAGGCTTTTCCCACACAAATTTCCGACCCGGTCTTCTCTCCCACTCCGACAGTCTGCAAGACTGCCGCTGCATACCCCTGTCTACTCACGGACAGCCATCGCGATTTGCGCATATTTGAGCAAACAGTAGTGTGCTAAATCGCCTAAAATCAACCGATTTCGTCTTTATTCAACCGGTTTGAGAATTATGCTCACAAACAGTGAGAATATCTTTCAAATCGCGAGTAGCCCCCACAAGAAATGGTATACTAATAATACCTGACAACCGGTCAGTCATGCATGTTGCGCACTAGAAATGACGAGGGATGAGCACATATGAGCAGAAGAGCGAAACAACCACTGGCCTTTGCCGAAAGGCTACGCGTACTGCGCGGCAACAGCGGTATGACCCAATGGCAGATCGCCCAGGCACTGAATATCAGCCGGTCAGCCTATGCCTATTACGAAACAGGTGCTACCCGGCCGGATTTTGACACTCTGACCCGGCTGGCTCAGATTTTCCGGGTTTCCACCGATTATCTGCTGGGCGTGGAGGAAACCGTGCAGCCGGTTCTCACCATGAACAGCGTGCGGCCGCGCTACGCCAGCGGATCGGACGGCGCCGAATCACTGGCGATGCTCAGCGAGGATGAGCAATCTTTCCTGATTCTTTACCGGCAGATGGATACGGTCCAGAAGGACAAGATGCTGGATTTTGCCATGAATCAGGTGGCGGCGCGCTACGGCGAAACAGAAACCTGATCGGGAATTATCGGCAGGACGGCGGAAAGCAATGCTTCCCGCCGTCCTGTTTTTCTCATTCCGGCTTGGCCGACTTTTTGCGCGCGCGGTCACTGTCTGAAAACAGCGCCGCACCCGAAAGGTCAAAGTGAGACTTTTCCCCTTCTTTGGCACGCCGTTCCTCATCTGCCTTATCGGCCGCACGGCCGAACAGCCAGCCGCCAAACATGAAAGGCAGCGCCAGAGTCATGCTGAGATGACGGTAAAGCAGACGCCACAGCGTGATGCCGACGGTGCGGCCGTAGCTGTCAATCTGCTCAGGCATCACCCGGTAAATATCCAGTCCCACCACCACCAGCATCACGGCTGAAACCGCCGCAATGATCACGCTGATGAAGCGAAATCGTTTAAACACAACAAACAGCACCGCCGCCGCAATCATCAGTACTACCGCGATAATCATCGGCACAATATTGTATATCTTATCTGGCTGTTCCAGCGCGACGGCATTGCTGTTGTTTATCGAAAGGCCGATTACAATGCCCACGTGCATCAGCACACCAAAGGCAATAAATATCCACATAAACACCTGACAGGCGACCGAACATCTGCGCATCGGCAGGTTCCTCCCCATGATTGAATTCCGCTGTCAACACCGGACAGCCGTTACTTTTCAGCATACCATATCCTGCGGAATTTTCAACCTCTTTTTCGGGATTTCTCCCCGAAAAAAATAGGCAATCCCCGCGGAAACTTTTAAAGACTGTTCATACACCGGCGCAAAAATCTGGTATCATAGAATTAAAAAGGCGGCACAGCCCGCTTCGCGGACGGCACCGGGCGTGAGAGCCCGACCCGGGATCCTTCTGGATTTGCGGGGAGAAAGGAAGGAGCACAAACATGACCGGAAATAAAATCATGGTGGTCGATGATGACAGCAACATTTGTGAGCTGCTGCGGCTGTATCTCGAAAAGGAAGGCTTCGACGCGGTGATCGCGCCAAACGGCATGAAGGCTCTGGAGATGTTCGACAACGAAAAGCCGGATTTGATACTGCTGGATGTGATGATGCCGCAGCTCGACGGCTGGCAGGTATGCCGGGAAATCCGCAAGAAATCCCCGTGCCCGATCATTATGCTCACCGCCAAGGGCGAGGTTTTTGACAAGGTGCTGGGGCTGGAGCTCGGCGCGGACGATTATGTCGTCAAGCCGTTCGAGGCCAAGGAAGTGATTGCGCGGGTCAAGGCGGTGCTGCGGCGCTGCGGTGCACAGGAACAGAAAAAGGCCAAGGAAGTCCAGTACGACAACCTATACATCAATATGGAAAACTACGAGCTGCGGGTGCGCGGCAAGCAGATCGACACCCCGCCCAAGGAGATGGAGCTGATTTACCATCTTGCGAGCAATCCAAACCGGGTGTATACCCGCGACCAGCTACTCGACGAGGTGTGGGGCTTTGAATATTACGGCGACAGCCGCACGGTTGACGTACACATTAAGCGTCTGCGGGAGAAGCTGGATGGCGTATCGGACCAGTGGAACCTCAAAACCGTCTGGGGCGTAGGCTACAAATTCGAGGTCAAGGACCCGGAAAATGCCGGGCAGTAATTCCCGGATTCACCTTTAACGGAAAAGCGGGATGCGCATGTTTAAAAGTATCTTTTCCAAATATTTTACGGTTATTTCGCTGATTATTGTGGTGAGCTTCATCGCTATGGGCGGCACCCAGCTGCTGTTTTCCACCCGGTACTGGACACAGGAAAAGCGTATGCTGCTCGGCCAGAACGCCGGAAGCATCGCCAGCTATACCGCCAACAATGCGAGTGTAGGCGCCGATGGGGATTACTATATCCAGCCGGTGCTCATTCCGTTGCTGCAGACCATCGCTTCGGGAAACGACTACCATATCCTTGTGGCGAACATGAACGGCGAGGTACTGTTTCGTTCGGAGGACATCGCCGGTGCCGGCGCCCGGATCCCGGACGCGATGGTAACACAGATGAACGGCTCAGATTATTTCAGCATCAGCGATTTCGGCGGCTATTTTGCCGAACGGCAGTACACCGCGGGCTGTCCCATCCTCAAGGACGGGAATCTGCTGGGCTATGCGTATGTGTCCATGCCGGCGGGCAATATGAGCGCGTATATCGCGGACAATTTCCAGATTTTCATCCTGTCGGCGCTTGGTGTGCTCACCCTGACCTTCATCGTACTGTATGCGATGACCTACCGCATGGTCCGCCCGCTGCGGCAGATGGCGGCCGCAGCACGCAGCTTCGGCGCAGGCGATTTCAGCTACCGCATCCCGGTCAAGGGTCGGGACGAGGTTGCCGAGCTCGCCTCTTCGCTCAACAATATGGCGGTTTCGCTCTCCTCGGTGGAGGGGATGCGGCGTTCGTTTGTCGCTAATGTCTCCCACGAGCTGAAAACCCCGATGACCACCATTGCCGGCTTTATCGACGGCATCCTCGACGGCACCATTCCGCCCGATAAACGCAATTATTACCTCAAAATCGTATCCGATGAGGTTAAGCGGCTGTCGCGGCTGGTCAAGTCGATGCTGGACCTTTCCCGTATCGACAGCGGCCAGATGAAGCTCAATCCTGTGCGATTCGACCTCACCGAGGTTACCTGCTCGGCCCTGTTATCGTTCGAGCGGCGCATCGAGGAAAAGAATATGACGGTTGAAGGGCTGGAGGACTGTCCGCGCATGGAGGTCAACGGCGATTTCGACCTTCTGGGCCAGGTCGTGTACAACCTGTTGGACAATGCGGTCAAGTTCACCAACGAGGGCGGCACCCTGTCGATCCACATCACCCGCCGGGACGGCCGCGTATATTGCGCGATCCGCAACAGCGGCGTCGGCATTCCGGCGAACGAAATGCCGCACATCTTCGAACGCTTCTACAAAAGCGACAAGTCGCGCAGTCTGGATAAGAATGGCGTTGGTCTGGGACTGTACATCGTCAAAACGGTTATCAACCTTCACCACGGAGAGATTACCGTGCGTTCGGTGGAGGGCGAGTACTGCGAATTCTGCTTCTGGCTGCCGGAGGCGCCCGCCCGGTCATAAACGGGTTACGATTTGTTTAGGAAATGCTGGTTTTTTATTCAATAAACCGTCACATTTTCCCGGTATACTGAAACCATCGAAGCAAACAATACCAGAAAACCAACAAGCCTGAAAGGTGTGTGGCACATATGTCTGACTGGTTCAACGATAACCCCAGCAAGGAGGAGAATTCTTCCGCAGTTCCCGAAGCCCCGGAGCAGCCGGTGACCGAAAGCATCGGAGACGCCCCTGTTTCGGCGGCCGACGTGCCGGAGAATACCGCTGCCGACAGCGCAGCGGATGCGCCGGGCGCCGTGGAGCCCCCGAAGGCCCCGACCTGGGGCAGCTGGCAGAGCGGTCAACAGACAACATCCTGGGGAACGCAGCAGAACGGCTATACCCCGTATGGACAGTCCTACGGACAGCAACCCGCTTATACGACGCCGCAGCAGCCGCAGAATAATACCTATGGCTGGCAGACAACCCCCACACCATCGGGAGACGGCAAGCCGCCGAAAAAGAAAAAAAATGCGGCGGCGGTCGTGATCGCCGTGCTCGGTGTGGTATGTGCCGCGACCATTGTCACCCTGTCGGTGCTGCTGGCCACTGCGGTACAGGACAACGGCCCGCAGACCAGCGGTTCGGGCACCACTACATCGCAGGGATCCTCCAAAACGCCCTCCGGTACCCATACCGACCTCAATCTCGACATCAAGCCGGAGGCGGAAGAAGGGCTTTCCACCGCGGCAATTATCCAGAAAAATCTCGACAACACTGTACAGTTGACCATGTATGACGGCAGCACCAGCGCATCCGGCGCGGCAAGCGGCATCGTGCTCAGCGAGGACGGTTATATCATCACCAATCGCCACTGCGTCATCAATGAGGATGTATCGCCGGAACGGCAGTTCTCGCGCATCGACGTGACCATGTACGACGGTACAGTGTATGAGAACGCGGAGATCGTGGGTACCGATTCCTACACCGATCTGGCGGTCATCAAGGTGGATGCCGCCGGCCTGCAGCCTGCCGAGTTCGGCGATTCCACCGCGCTCAACCTCGGCGATCGCGTAGTGGCGCTGGGTAATCCGGGCGGCCTTGGCTGGACCCCGACTCAGGGCATCATCTCCGGTCTGACCCGCGACGTATACGAGGATACCGGTTATGCGATCAAATGCCTGCAGACCGATGCAGCGATCAACCCCGGCAACTCGGGCGGTCCGCTGCTGAACACTTCGGGGCAGGTCATCGCGATCAACTCCGCAAAAATCGTGGCGGAGGGTTACGAGGGCCTTGGCTTTGCGATTCCGATCAGCGAAGCCAAGCCGCTGCTGGAGGACCTGATCCAGTACGGTTATGTCAAGGGCCGCGTTATGCTCGGCATCACCGGCCGGACGACCAGTTACGGCTTCCAGATCCTGTCGTTCAATGAAGATTCGGTTTTCAACGGTACGCGTGCGCAGAGAGGCGACGTCATTACCCACATTGACGGGGTTGAGGTGAAGGACCACGCCGCGATCGGCACCGAGCTTGCCAAGCACAGCGTGGGGGATCAGATTTCCATCACCCTGCTGCGGTTTGATTCACGCACCGGCCTGCAGACCGAAATTGTGGTGGACGTCACGCTTCAGGAGGCCCGCGGCAGTTAACCGTCGCCGCCGGCCGTATTTCACAGACGGAAAATATAGAAAAAAACGCAGACGCGGAGCCACAGGTTCCGCGTCTGCGTTTTCGTCTGCCGGCATCCGTGAGACGGCCGGAAAGCCGCCTTTTCCTCTGCCACCGG
Organism: uncultured Oscillospiraceae bacterium; assembly: GCA_905198295.1. GTDB lineage: Bacteria > Bacillota > Clostridia > Oscillospirales > Acutalibacteraceae > UMGS1591. The sequence goes on from CAJKBW010000047.1 coordinate 8,830, forward strand.
CAGGGCGCCGGCAAACCAATCGCCAAGGTGCCTGCCGCTCCAGCGGCAGGCACCTTGGCGGTTTTCTCTGCACTTATTCTTCCGCAAACTCCACACACACCGGCCCGAGCAGGCCGGATGCCTTGAGCAGCATGCCGCGGGAAAAATTGTCCCGCACTGTATAGGCCAGCGAATTGGCCACCTCAACCACTAAGCGGTTCTCCCCCGCCCGGACAGCCGCCGAAAGATCCACCCAATAGGGCGGACAGATCCTGGCACCGCAAAATTCTCCGTTGAGCCACACATGCGCCGTCTCGCCAACATCTCCAAGCTGCAGACGACAGCGGCCGGCAGCCGGTGCTGTGAAAATGGTTTCATACCGGATGATCCCGGTGAATTCCGGCTGTGCCTCCCAGCCGGTGATATCGTGCAGTAGCGCTTCGGTACGGTACGGCCGCAGGACAGGATCATCCACACCATCCCGGAGCGTAATCGCAAAAGTTTCCAACGGAATGCGGCTCTTCACCGCAAAAGCATTCTCCGGCTGTGCCTGTTCCGCCTCCCCACCGCCGTACACCAGCACACAGGATTCATAGGGGGCGAGCTGCACCGGCATGCCGCCGGGTTCGGCCTCTACCGCGCATTCCGTGCCCGCAAGCAGATCCAGCCGCAGCGCGGCGCCCGTATACGGCCGCCCGCCCGCCGTCAGGCATACCCGGCCGTTAAACGCGGTCATCGCCTCATTGAACAGCATCACGATCTGGCTTTCACCGCGCGTGATATGCAGCACCCGCAGCAGCGGTGCGGGCGCGGCGAGCTGAATGTCCGCAACCCCCTTTTCCCGCAGCAAATCCGGCAGTTCGTCCGGCGCTGCGCACACGGCCGTTTCCGCCCCCGGCGTATAACCACCGCCCTCCGCTGCCGTCTGCGGCGCATTCCCGACAAAGATCACACACAGTCCCTTCCGTGCAAATTCGTCGATGCGGTCAAGCAGCCTGCGCGGCAGTACCGCTGCCTGCGGCACAACCAGGCAAGGGAACTCCGCCTCGCCGACCGCCAGCCGTCCCGCTTTTACACGGGCGTCCCCAAGCAGCGCATCCGCCGGCAGAATTGTATAGTCCATCTGGCTGTCGTACAACGCCTTGGCTGGTTCCTGCGTATACATGAAGCCTTCCCCGCTCCACTCCGCCTCCGCATGATACAGGATCGCCGCGGAAACGATACGTCTCCCGCCGCTGAGCAGATGGCACATCGCGTTTGTATACCGCATCAGCAGGCCGAAGTCCCTGAACTGCGGGTTATGCCCGCGGGCATAAAAATGCGGCGGGCAGTCGGGATCGGGAAAAGCCGATGTGAACGCATGGGGAACAAAACAGTTGACCCCGCGCACCAGCATATGGTCGGTGAGCCATTTCATGGTGGGCACCCCTTCGGCCCAGCCATAGGCACCGTAAATCTCACACATGACCCTGCCCCGCATATGTGGCTGAATATCGGCCAGCGAAGCCCCCAGCTTGGCCAGCAGATAATCGAAAAATGCCGGATCGGTGCCGCCGCCGTAAGCGACCGCTGTATGCTTATAATGGGACATGCCCGGCATGATCTGCCGCAGCACCACATCGATGCCCGCCATATCCTGCCCCTCCAGGCTGCGGAAGTAATGTCCCGCACCGTGTCCCAGGCGGGTATGGCAGTTCTGATCCTCGATCACATGGCCGATATACGCCACCCCGCGGGCGCGGCACCAGTCTCCCAGTTTACGGCTGAAACAGTCCCGGTATAGTTTTGTGATGATATCCATATACGCGATACGCAGGCGTGCCGTCTTCTCGCCGCCGGCAAACCACAGCAGCGGCAGCAGCGGCAGTGCGTCCTCCTCCATCTCCGCTGTCAGCCGGTCCAGCAGATCCGCCCGCCACGGCAGCGCCATATGAGGCGTCCCGATCACAAAATCATAAAAGCCGGGTTCGCCGCCGGCCGCATCAAACAGACCGTTGCCAAAGCACGGTTCATCCGAGAAAAAGCCGGCAAACGTTTTGCCGAACTCACTGCCGAAGTGCTGGTAATGCGGTTCATACACCGCCTCGATCAGCACATCCACCGATTCCGGGTCGATCATATGGATATAGTCGGGATGCATCGCCCCTTCACGGGTCTGGTACAGCACAAACACACGCCAGCAGCCTTCCGGCACATCCCAGTACAGCAGAGGCCCTTTCACCCGGTCGGTCAGCACCACCGGCTCGCCGCACAGACGTTCATCGCTGCCTTCCTGCCGCCGGTAAGCAACTGCCGCCACTACCGTGCGTTCGTCCGCTGTATGTTCCTCGCCCGCATGCTCCAGCAGGACCGCACCGTTCTGCGGCCCCACAACGTCCGTATGCTGCTCCACCAGATGCCACTTGCGCCGCTGCGGATATTTCTGCATCAGCAGTCCATTGGCATAGCCGGTGGGAAAATGCTTGTCGTCCAGAATCCATACCGTCATGCCGCGCTTTTTGGCCTCCCGCAGCACCGCGCCGCAGATCTGCCACCAGCCTTCGCCGGCAAAATCTTCGTGGGTGCGCGACTCTAGGCACACGGATTTGATCCCGCACTGCGCGATTTTGTCCAACTCATCCATCACCAGTGCTTCGTCTTCGCCGTGCATCCAAAGAAAGGGCAGCAGATAATTGCCGCCCTTTCCATTTTGTATATCTTTTAATCGATTATCCATAAAGTTTATCCTCCCTGTGCCGTCTGATGCGGCGCCGTGGATTCGCGCACAATCAGTTTGGGGGTCAGCAGCATGCCCTGGTCGGTATACTTTTCCTTTTCGATCATGTTGACCAGAATCCGGCCTGAGAGCTCGCCGATCTGCTTATTATCCGGATCAACGGTCGTCAGCCCCACCGAGTAGTACTCGGCAATGTTGATGTTATCGTAGCCAACGATGGAAATATCCTCGGGTACCCGCAGATGCAGATCCGCCATCGCCTTGATCGCCGCAAGCGCGATATAGTCGTACATACAGAAGATCGCGGTCACCGCCGGGTGCTCCCGAATAAATTTCTTCAGCGTGGCACGGATGCTGCTCAGGTCCACCTCACTGGTGATGATGTAGTCCTCATTGACATCAATACCGTAAATCGACAGCGCCTTTTTATAGCCGGCGAGCCGCTCATGGGTATTCGCCGAGGCTGAACCGGCCAGAAAGGCGATATCGGTATGGCCGAGCCGGATGAGATGTTCTACCGACATGAATGCACCGTCCACCATATTGCTGGCCACATAGCTGAGTGCATCGGTACCGGGATGGATGCCGCTGATGCACACCGGGTAACCCCGCTGCCGCAGCTCGAGCGCATCCTCCCGGACAGCTTCCCAGTCGGTGGGCAGCAGGATGATGCCGTCGGTGCGGTTATGGGAAAACATGTCCAGGAAGTGCTTCTCCCGCTCGCTTTGGAAATAGGTGACGCCGATGGTCAGATAATAGTTATGCTGGCTGATATAGCTGTCGATCCCGCTGATGATTTCCGAGAAAACCGGGTTGTTCAGGTTGGATACAATCACGCCGATGCTGTTTGTGCGCTGATTGACCAGGCTGCGCGCCAGATAATTCGGCTTGTATTTCAGCTCCTGCGCGCACTGGATTACCCGCTCGCGCGTTTTGAAGTTGACCTTTGGGTCCCCTTTGAGCGCCAAGGAGACGGTCGCAGTAGAACAGTTGGCCTTCTTCGCCACATCATAGATAGTCACATTCCCCGTACCCTTCAAGCGCTTTTCCCCCTCCTTTTTCATTCCACGCTGTGTGTCATCTCACCGCACGGCCGCACAGGCCCCTTCACCGGTTACCACCCGCATATCCGGCGGATTTCGCCGCTGAGCTCCTCCGCCATACGGGCGTGTGTCTGCGCAGATGGATGCCCATCGGTACCGTTGGGTTCACCCAGCGTGCTCGCCGGCGTAAACGCAAAGCTGTACACGTTGGCATCTCCCTCGCCGTTGACGGTCTCCACTGCGGATTTTATGGCGTTCCATGCGTCATACCGGATGGTGCCAATGACACAGAGAATCGCCGCATCCGGATACTTCTCCCGGATAAAGTGAATAAATTCCACATAAGAAGCCTCGAACGCTTTCGGATCCACCGAACTGGCAAAATCGTTGGTGCCGAGATTAACGACTACCGCATCGGGTATGTTCTGACGGAAATCCCAATCGGCAGCGGAGGCGGTGCCAATGGTGCGCTGATAAATCTCCGGCATCAGCAGGGTGGTACCGCCGCCCAGATCCTGATGCAGCCCCATGCCCGACCAGCCGATAATGGTCGCTTCGGCATCGAGGCTTTCGGCCGCCAGCGCGCCATAGGTAATCCCGGCGTTTTCTTCCACGTTCTTGAAGCCGCTCCAGTCATCCGGCCCTTCGTTACCGTAGCCGGCCGTAATCGAATCGCCAATCACCTCAATCCGTCGTTCACGCGGCGCCGGCGTAGGTGCTGCCGTTCCGTCCAGATAATCAAAGCCGGAAAAGGTCAGATACGACTTGCTTCCTTCCAGCCGCTTGGCGATACGCACATAATGAATGCCCGGTTCCAGCCCTTCCGCCAGCACATAGCGTTCCGTACGATTGGTAATTGCCAGAACCACCGGTTCCCCATCATCCACGCTCACATTAACGTAATCTTCGCCCGCGGAAGAACTCAGATTCACCGCAATTCCAGTACCCTCGAAGCCCGCCACCACCGTGCTGTTCGACCAGGAACAGCGCATACGGCCGTCGCTGAGTGCCTTGAAACGTCCGATATACGTCACCGGATCGCCGGTCAAAGGTCTCTCCACAGGCTTTTCCTCCTCACTTCCCGGCGATTCGGGCGCCGGTGCCTCCGGCGCACTGTCCGCCGTCACATCGCCGCTCCCGGCAGGCTGCACCTTGCCGGCATCTCCTGTCAGCAGCACAACAAGGCAGATCACCGCAGCCGCCAGCACGCAGCCGAGGCCGCCGAGCAGCGCGATCAGCTTGGTTTTTGACATCAATGGGGTCCTCCTTTATTCCGCATTCTTCCGCAGGATAGCCCGTCCTGCCACCCTTCGGCAGGACGGATGCGGCCCATAGGCACCGGCATTATATCCCCGCGTGATGCGATGACTACATAGCAGGCGGATGCTAAGATACCCCATTATAGGTATCTTAGCATAAACGCACGGCAAAATCTACCCAAAATTCGCATTTGGCCGATTTCCTTCCGCCATCCTCCGGACCTTTGCTATTCTTATGCAAATCCTCCGCTTTAAGCCGATCCCTGCCGGCCGAGGCTATTGCTCCCTCATTCCGCCTTATCCAGCAGATAAACGCCCACATCGCGGGCGCGCACCTCAACGGTGAAGGTCACCGGGCGTCCTGCCGGCGCAGCCGCTTCACCGCTATACAGGTCCGTAAAGGTCAGCGGACCGTCTCCAGCCAAACCAATCTGCGCATAATCGGGCATCACGGTGATCGTTTTGGCCTCCGTCTCACTATTGGGAACGATGATGACCGCTCTGCCCGGGATAAACCGTGCATACGCCTGCAGGAGGTTGTCGTGCTTGTCGTATACCGACGTCACCTTCTCAATATTGGCCTCACGTGTGCTGTCCGGGAACACCTCGAACACATCGGCGTAATCCCGGCGGAGCCCGATGTACCGCTTGACATCCTCGAAGAACGCCCGGTTTTCCGGCTTTTCCAGTGCATCCCAATCGATTTTGTTGAAATACATGACGCCCGGATGCAGCAGATTCAGCGGGTTATTCCACTCTTCCCCGATCCACCAAATTGGAATGAACGGAGCAAAAATTGCCTGATACGCAAGCGTAAGCCGGTCACCGCACACGATGGGCGTATAGTCATCATGGCAGATCATATTAAAGGTATAATAACGCAGCGTGCCGCCCTGTCCTGCCGCCTGCATTTCCGGATTGCCGATAAGATGCCCGGACTTGACGCAGTCCACAATATTGTTGCGCAGGAACGCTCTCCCGTGATTAGCATATTTGGCCTGCAGGACATCCATGCGCTCTTTTTGATCCCACGGGTATCCCTCCGGCCCCCAGCCGACCGAGCCTTCGTCGATGTGAAATGCGCCGAGATGCTTACTCGAGCACTCCGACATCACCAGAATCTTGCGGCCTTTTTCCAGACACGCCTCCACCACCTCGCGGAAGAAATATCCGGATGTATCCGGTGCGAGGTCTACCCGGAAGCCGTCTGCGCCGGTTTCCAGGATAAATTCCACCGCCGCTTTGGTGTAAAATTCCCGCAGCGGCTGACTGCTCCAGTCGAATTCCCAGCCGCCCCACACCTCATGCGGCGGGGTGACGTAAAATTCCGGATGCTCCCGGAACAGCGGCGCGTTTTTGTCGGTGCCCCAGACAATGGTATCGAAAATCACTCGGATGCCCCGCTTATGGGCCTGTTCGACAAATTCGCGCACCACCGCCCGGGAGCCCTCTATGGTATCCGCTCCGGTAAGGGTAGGTTCAATAGTATGCACACCGAAGTTGCCGTACCCGTTGTTGCCATTTTCTCGGGCATGTTCCGGGTCGCGCTGCTGAATCGGATTGATCCACAATCCGTTGACCCCTGTCTCGGCAAAATGGTCCAGTACCCGGACCGCCGACTGGAAGGTACCCTCCGGTGTAGCGGTTTCAATGCGCAGCTGCGCCATAATCAGATGCTTTTCCCAGTCCGGGTACCCGTTTTCCAGCACAACCTCGCTGTCCGGCACCACCGCGGGAATTTTGGCTGTATTATCGATCATCCTTGATCCTTCCCTTCTCCTGCACCGGCCGTCTGACCGGCTACGTATTCAGCGCCATGCAGTGCACAGCAAAGGCAGGGGCCGCACCGGCAGCACTTTTCCGTATGAATTCTGCTCCGGCATGCCCCTGCCCATGCTGTATTTTCGCTGCTATTTTCCGGCGTTCCGGCGCTTGCCGTATTCTATCATAACAATGCAGAACACCAGCGTTACCAGAATCACCGCCGCAATGACGATGACCACAATCAGGACAGTGTTATCCGCTGTTTTCGCATCATCGGTGCCGGCGGAGGTGGAAGAGCTATCCTCCGGCGCCGAGGTATTGCCGTCCGTCGAGTCGGTATTTGCCCCATCATCACCGAAGGTCCCCGGGGCGCTTACATTCCCGTTCGCGTCGATTGCCTCAATCTGGTAAATTCCGAGATTGACCGCGGAAATGGTGGTTTCAAAGCTTGCCAGCTCTTCCGCCGTCCCCTCGGCGATCACCTGATCGGCATACAGATCGGTAATCCGGTATCCGGTGGCATCACCCAGACCGATCTTTTCATAATCCGGCGTGATTTTGAAGGTGCCGTCCTCATCCTCGTTATTCGGCACGATAACCACAGCCTTGTTCTTTTGGTAGCGCGCATACGCCTGCAGCGTATTTGCGCCCCAGCCGATCATTTCGGACTCCACCTTTTCTATGTTGGTGTTAATCAGCTGCTCCGGGAAATACTCAAAAATCTCCGGATTTTCCCGGCGGATGCGGATGTATTTTTTTACGTCTTCATAAAAAGCGCGGTTACGCGGCTGATCCAGCTTATCCCATTCAATTTTGGAAAAATACATCACACCCGGATACAGCTTACTGCCGGGATTCATCCACTCCTCACCAACCCACCAGATCGGGATAAAGGGTGAGAAAATCGCCTGATAGGCAAATTTAACCCGGTTCCCACGTACATTGGGGACGTTGTCATCATGGTTGAGCAGATTGAACGTGTAAAACCGCAATGTACCGCCCATGCCGAGCGACTGCATCGTATGTTCCCCGATCAGGTATCCGGTCTTGATACAGTCCACGATGTTGTTGTTCATAAACGCCTCACCGTGATGACCGTATTTGGCTTTCAGCTCAGCCAGAGCCTCCGGGTCTTCCCAAGGCATGCGCTCCGGCCCCCAGCCGACCGAACCCTGATCCAGATCAAACGATTTCCGGTGCTGACTGGGTCCTTCGGACATGACCATAATTTTACGGCCTTTCTCCAGGCACGCCTGCTTGACCTCTTCAAAGTAATACCCGGAGGTGTCCGGCGCCAGATCCACCCGGAAGCCGTCCGCACCGGTTTTCATGATCAAATTGACCGCTGCATCGGTGAAAAAGGCCCGCAGTTCCGGACTGTTCCAGTTCCAGACCCAGCCGCCCCATGCTTCGGTCAGGTTGCCGTTCGCGTCCTTGGTATAGAACTCCGGATGCTCGGTGACAATCGGGGAGTCTTTGCTGGTTCCCCAGACGATGATATCAAAGAATATCCGGATGTTGCGCTCATGTGCGGCATCGACGAATTCCTTGATCACCGCATAAGATTCCTCGAGATCCTCCGTCCCGGTCAGGGTCGGCTCCACTGTATTCGGCCCCCAGTTGCCGTAGCCGTTGTTTTCCCTTTGCGCAGTATCATATTGCCGCTTATAAATCGGGTTGATCCACAGGCCGTTGACCCCCATCTCGGCAAAATGATCCAGCACCGAAATGGCCGACTGGAAGGTGCCCTCCTCGGTGACCGTCTCGATACGGAACTGTGACATAATCAGTGAACGCATCCATTCCGGCGAACCGTCGTCGAGCAGCTCAACCTGGTCATCCGGTACATAGGCCGGCAGCAGCGAGGAATTGTCAATATAGCCGTTGTCTTCCGCCGATACCACAGCGGGCATACCCGCTGCGGTCATAATAGCGGCCATGGACAGGAGAGCGATCCCTTTTCGTATGATGGATTTCATATACTGCCCCCTCACAGTAAATCGTTATTCTTTCGGCTTACTGTCCGGTGAATTATCCGGCGGGGTGTCCGCAGGCTTTTTCACCACATATTTGATAACAATAAACACGCCAACCCCGATACAGGCCAGCACCACAATCGCCAGCACAATATACAGCGCTATGTTTGTGTCGCTTTGTTGCCCGTCGGCGGGCGTACTTGTGTCCTCACCGCTGCTGATTTCCCCCGCCTGCGTGGGAGCAGTGGTTTTATTGTCGGAGGACGGAACCGGTACAGCGGAGTCCTCACCGCTGCTTTCTTCCCTCGTGGTGGTCGGAGCCTTGGTGGTCGGCTCGGTCGTGGTGGTAGTCGGCCGATCCTCTTTGATGTTTGCGACCACAAAGGAGGTGCTGAAATTTTTCTGCGTCCAGTTGCCAAAATTCAGGTAAACATTGTCGAAATCCGTCAGCGATGACAAATGGGAAGCATCAAAATCAAATCCCTGACCGTTAACCGTGTAGGTCCAGGTGTTATCATCCTTTTTATTAAAGGAAATCTTCATTTCCGGCGTCATGGACTTGGTAAAAGCTGTTTCGTTTATCATCCGCGGTTTTCCGTCATCCATCACGGATTTGCCCAGCAAAAAACCATTCTCCACCACACCGAGGGTGTCGCTGTTGCGCAGGGCATGGATAAAGGTCGGCAGATTGGAATCCACCCACTGTCCCTGCTCGTTGCCGATCACCAGGGTAGGCGCCGCCCCCTTGTCAATTTCCACATTGGTAAGGGTGATCTCCAGCCCGTCCAGCTTGACCGGCTCCATATAGCTCAGCCGGCTTCCCCAGTCGCTGTCCTTGTCAAAAACCAGCTTGGCGTTGCCGTCCGCGTCGGTGGTAATCTCCGCCCCAACGCTGCCCCATACATTGCCGAAATCGCTGTCAATAGGCGCGTAGGCGAGCGACGCCATTGCGGGAAAGGTCAAACACAGCACTGCACTCAAGGCACCTGCTATCCATTTTTTCATTTCAACCCTCTCTCCTTTTCTCAAAAATGCCCGCCATTCTCGTGACAGCTGACCACACGGTTTATTCCTTTTGTCCGGCACTTCGGTGCCAGCCGTATTCAGCCATAACGACGGAAACCACCATTGCCGTAAGAATCCCCGAAGCAAGGATGATGACAATGATCAGGGCGGTGTGCCCGGCGGTCTGTTTACTGTCGACTGCTGCGGAAAAGTGCTCCGCCGTCGACACCGCAGCGGGCATACCCGCTGCGGTCATAGCAACGGCAATGGAAAGGAGTACGAATCCTTTTGAAATTATGGACTTAATTTCCCGTTATTTATCTGATACTTATCTGAACGATGGTTATTCCTCAGGCTTGGAATCCGGCGTGTCGTCCGGCGGTGTGTCGGTCGGTTTCTTCACCACATACTTGATGACAATGAATACACCGGCACCAATACAGGCCAGCACCACAACCGCCAGCACAATATACAGTGCTATGTTCGACCCACTCTTCTGTTCGTCAGCAGATGTGCCGGGATCACTGATCTCCCCAGCCTGCGTGGAAGCGGTGGTTTTATTGTTGGAGGACGGAGCCGGTGCTGTGGAATTCTCTGCACTGCTTTCGCCCTTTGTGGTGGTAGTCGGCGCCGGGGTTGTCGGCTCTGTGGTCGTGGTTGTCGGGCGGTCTTCCTTGATGTTTGCGACCACAAACGATGTGGAGTAGCTCCCCTGTGTCCAGTTGCCGAAATTCAGATACACATTATCCAGATCATTCAGCGACGACAGGTGCGAGGCATCAAAATCAAACGCCTGCCCATTGACCGTATAGGTCCACGTGCTGTCATCCTTCTTGTTGAAAGAGAGCTTCATTTCCGGCGAAAGTGCGCCGGTAAAGGCGGTTTCGTTGATCATCCGCGGCTTTCCGTCATCCATGTAGTCCTTGCCCAGCAGAAAGCCGTGTTCCACGGCGCCCAGAGTGTCGCTCTTTTTATGATTGTAGTGGATAAACAGCGGCACATTGGAATCCACCCACTGTCCCTGCTCGTTGCCGAGTCCCAGCGTCGGCGCAGCACCCACGTCGACTTCCACTCCCGTCAGAGTGATCTCCAGCCCGTCCAGCTTGACCGGCTCCATATAGCTCAGCCGTCCGGCCCAGCCGCTGTCCTTATTGAATACCAGCTTGGTGTTGCCGTCTGCATCAGCGGTCGTCTCACAGCCTGTACTGCCGTACACATTGGCGAAATCGCTTTCTGTAGGGGCATATGCAAGCGACGACATCACCGGAAAGGATACGCACATAACAGCGCTCAACACGCCCGCAATCCATTTTTTCATATTGTCCGTCTCTCCCTAATCGGCGACAGCCGGAACGGAATCCACCGTTCCGGCCGATCCGCCAAAATTCAGAATTTATGCGTTGTTTTTCTTTTTCAGGGTCATCGCCGTCACAGCCGCAGCGCCCAGCGCCATAATCACAGCAAGCGCGGCCGGCAGCGCCGCGACACCGGTAGCGGGCTTGTCGGGATCCTTATCGCTGTCACCGCCCGGCTGATCGCCGCCCTGATTCTCATTTTTACCGCCGGTGATGTCCGCCACATTGTAGGCGCCGGTACCGTCAGCGGCGATGCCGAAAGCCAGATATGCAGCATTGTACTGCAGCCTGCCCTCAGCAAAAACATCCGCCAGTGTTTCTTTCGTGATTTTAACCTCCTGTCCATTGACGGTCAGGACATATTCCTCTCCAACAAGACGGAAGGTCAGCTCAATGACTTCGTCCACACTGGTGGTCAGCGGAACACTGGTGATGATCGCGTTCGTTCCCTTGCCGGATTCATAGTATTTAGCCACCGAAAGCGTATTGTCCGGATTGATGTTGACCATCACGCTGTATCTGTCGGTCCAACCATTGTCATCGGAGGTCATTACCACCCGGACACCGGCATCACCCTCGATGCCGTTGATCACCACACGCATCTTGCTGAGATCATAGGTATCTTTGGTTCCCACGCGGGTACCGGCAGCTGTTGCCCCTGCCGCAAAGGTCACCTTTGTTCCGGTTTTGGTCGCTTCGCTGATCGTAACGCCCGGGGTATTCCACCGATTCTGGATTTCGCCTGCAGCCGGTGGGTTTTTCAGCTGATCGGCCGGGGTCGGGGTAAATTCGATCATTTCCTGTTCACCGATGATATTCTTCACCTTGAACGTCACGGCGCATCCCGCTTCCTTCGAGAAGGTAACATAGGCCCCCTCCGGATTCAGCGGCTCCTTCTGCCCTTCTTCCGCCGGTGTAAACAGCTCCGCAATTTCGCTTACCGGAATGGTGAAAGAGCCTTCATTGACCGTTACGATATAATTGTCGCCGTTCAGCTTCGTGGTGAGTTCAATGTGGCCGTCATTAAAGTCGAAAACATTAGGAATCGTCCTATAGGGCTCCGCGCCGGCAACGCCGCGGCCCTTGATCAGTTCAACAGAACCGTCCCGCTTGAGAGTGAAAATCAAAGCTGCGCTGTCGAACCATGCGGCAGTGCCGGAGGCAAAGGCCACCTGTATTTTGGAGGTCGGCGCCTGACCCGGATCCGCATAGCTGACGTCAAACACAATCTTAGCGTTATTCATATTGTAGGAACTTTTGGTGCCCACACGGCCGCTATTCAAAACAACCGTGCTGCCAGTAATGGTCATCGCATCGCCGCCGAAAAAGCCCGGATCCACCAGTTCCCCGTCCGCCGGCGGTTTCAGCTGATCATCGGGTGTCGGGGAATATTCCACCGTCTTGACCGGGAATTCGCCACCGACCGAACCGGCCTCACCACCGGTAACGCTTGCGACTGTAAACGCGTTCACTTTGCCGGTTGTACCAAAAGCCAGAGGTGCAGCCGCCATATTCAAACCAGACTGTCCATCCAGATCGGCTTTGGCAAAAGTTACCGCCTTGCCGTTGGCCGTCAGCGTATACGTGTCTCCCTCCAGCTTAAGGCTGAATTCTATGCGGCCTTTGCTGAAATCAAAACCCGTCTCGGTTTTGTAAGGGGTATTGTTCCCGAGCTCCCAGCTTCTGGACAGCTTGACTGCACCGCCCTTGGTAAAGGAAAGGAACAGGCTCGCGCCGTCATACCATCCACCCTTGTCCTTGGTAAATCCCACAACAACGGCGGCGTTCTCGTCGGCGTCGGCGGCAAACTGGATGTTATCCAGCACCATGGACATATTATTCGCATTATATACATGGTTGGTGTACAGCCGGCCGAAATCTGCCTTTTTCGGAATAATGACCGTACCCTCTTCCCGATAAAGCATGCTTACATCGGTCATCGGTACAAAGTCGGGCCGGACAATTTCTTTAACCGCCGGAACTGTAGCGGTATCCGCTGCCGCAGTCAGCGCCGTTCCTACTACCGTGGAAGCCGACAACACCGCCGCACTGAGCAGCACGGCCAAAATACGTTTTGCTTTCATTCTGTTTTCTCTCCTTCTCTTAAAAAGATTCTCTGGGGTACGTCCAGGGATCGGCATCCAGGAAACCATACTTTTTCGGATGAGCATCCCCTCCTTCATTTACCCGAATATGCGTGACCGAAGAGTGGCGTTTTTGCCATTCTTTTTTATTTTTTAAGCAAAAACTCCTCCTTTCTGCACAAATCACGATCTTTGTTTGTGAGTTCTCAAAAAGCATACTTGTCTATACAAACTCTCATATCAGATCTGCGTTATGCAACAGTGATATTACCGGTTGAACATGGCATCAATATAAATTTCATAGTTGCCTTCCGAACTGTTGAGATACGAATTCGGCGTTTCGTACCGCCAGAGCACCGAGCAGCGGACAACATGGTTAATTCCGGTGAACATATCAGCAATACCGGTTCCGATATCCAGCACGGAGCTGTCGAGGATGGTTTCATACAGCTGCGTACTCTTGGTATCGCCCTCGCGGAAATATTCGTACTGCATGTCTTCCAGCCACCAGTCTTCGCCCTCATAGCCTTCCATCGGACGAGCCAGCGCATTGAAGATCGGAACAGTCTTGTCGAGGTCGTTGTTGGTTACCGGGATAGCATACAGGTTGCCGTCTTTGGCAAAACCGTAATACCGGTCGGCATTCGGTCCCATCGGGATCGGCAGGATACCATAGTTGAGCTGATCCGAAACCTTATACAGATGCTGATTGCCCACCCACGAGTCACAGGTCATAAATGCCGCCTTGCCTTCGGTGAAAAACTTGAGGTTATCCTGGAATTTATCCACGTTGTAGGTGGATTCCGCCGTGTGCTCCTCCCAGATCTTTACCACTTTATCGGTATTAACCAGATCGTTATAGAAGTTGAGCGCATCCGCAAAAGCCTGACTGTTGAAGTTTTCGACGTATTTGCCGGATGCATCCTTGACCACCAGCGGCGCATTGTTAGCGGTAGTGAAGAAGAAGGCCGCAGCGTCCGGGTTGCACGGCAGCAGGCCGTACTGATCGGTAACACCGTCGTTGTTAGTATCCTTGGTGGCTGCAATGCACATTTCGCGGAACTTGTCAAAGGTCCATTCGCCGGCAAGCGCCAAATCCTGCGGATCCTCGGTCACACCTGCATTTTTCAGCAGGTCACGGTTATAGTAGATGCACGCACGTGCTTCCGGCGGACGGGTGAAATTTACGCCGTAGGTCTTGCCGTCAATGGTACCAAGCGTATTGTACATCTCCACCCAGCGCGCATCATTCAGACGAATCCCTTCCACCTCATTAAGCGGCCGGATCTGATTGAGCGCGGCAGCCGGAATCATCATATCCAGTGACATGTTGATGACATCCGCCATCTTGTTGCCCGCAGCAATTTCTTTGAGCAGATAGTTCTGATCGGGATATATGCTGATGACCTTAACCTTGCAGTTGTAGGCCTCCTCCACCTGTTTTTTACGCTCGTGGAACAGCTTTTCGGACTGAGTGGAACTGTTGGTAGCGACGTTTTTCAGCCACGGAGAACCGATGACGAACTCATAGCCGTTCATATTAACCGGCTCCGGATCGTCGTACAGCACACGTTCCGTTTCCGTTCCGCCGGACGTCGTATCCCCGCCGCT